>JAFQOC010000097.1 GCA_017420845.1 Clostridia bacterium | reverse complement strand
GGCTTTGTAAATAAATTTTGAATGGTAGGGGCTGGCGCCCACGACAGCCCGTTTGTACGGTGTTTTTCGGGTCGTCGAGGCGCCGACCCCTACGATGTGGCGGTTCGAATCTGTCCAAGGATTTGCTTCTGTGGGGAATCTATATCAAAAAATGCATTTCGCCGGTTCGAATCTGTCTACAGACCCGAAATGATGCGCGAGCAAAGCTCCGCGCAAAAATGCATCTGCAAAATTTCGAAAACTTTAGAGTCGAAAAAATGAAATCGTGCTTCGCACGATGAAATCCTCGCTCTGCTCGGATGAAATCTTCGGCGTTCCGCCTCAGATGAAATTAAATCCGCCTCTCCTATCCCCGCGAAGCGGGATTTCATCGCAAAGCGATTTCATCCACCGTAGGTGGATTTCTTCCGCCGAAGGCGGATTTAGTTGAAAAAACAACCTCAGTTGAACAAGCGAGATAGCCCTTGATTCTCTGTAACGAGACTGTCAATTTATCATTGTTGCAAAAGGATTATTACGTTTTACTACGCCTTCCTTTTGGGGGTTATCTGTGCGGTTGTTTTTCAAAAAATCCACACGAAGCCTCTCTTTTGCGTTAAAAATACATTTCCAGCACCAGCTTACATCCGACCACATTATGCCGAAGCCCAAGCTCTTTAGGGTCAACCTCGCAGTCCTTCCGATAAACACAAAAGACCTGATGTTCCAAGTCATCAGGCCCTTTCTTATCTATGCAGTTGTAGTAGATCTCCACTTTATCATCGTACAGGATCACTTCCTTCACGAGTAGCTTGATCATCAACCGGGGCTCCTTCTTCAGAGCCTTTCGGAGGAACTTTTTGATATCAGCATGGGTGATCTGTATTTTGTCTTTTGACCTCTCGATCAATACCTTCCCCTCGGCTACCTCCAGAGCCGCTTCCATCTCCTCAATCCGTTGCTTGGTGGAGCTTGTCATGATACCTTGCTCTACCGCGTACAACATATTGTCCAGCGCCTTGCGGATTCTGTCCCGCTCGGCTTCCAGGATGTTGATCACCGCCGTATCCCGTAGCCGTTTATCGTGAGCTTCAAGAACACGGTCTGCAACCAGGTCAATGGTTTCGGGATTATCCAAGACTTTGACGGTAGCATCCACAATGAGCAGTTCCAGTATTTCCTTTCGAATGGGAGCCTTGTGGCACTTGGTCGAATCCTTCTTTCGGGTACTGCATTTGTAGTAGCGCGCCACGGTTCCGTTGCGGGAGGTTCTCGATTCGGACGTGACGGACTTACCGCAATACCCACATTTCATTTTGTTCCGTAGCAGGTAGACCACATCCTCGGGATGCTTGCCGTACCGATTCTCGGAAACCATGAGATGTACGGTTTCAAATAAGTGTTGCGGAACGATCCGGGGAAACGTATTTGTGTACGTTCCTTCGGTCTTGTGGGTATAGACGCCGGAGTATCGCTCGTTTTGTAAGATGCCGTACACAACGGATTTACCAAATGGGCGGCCGTTTCGGTACATGATCCCTTCATCGGTCAAGGCCTTGATGATATTCTTGACGATCACGCCCGCCGCATACATTTCATAAATGCGGATGACCACGGGGGCTTCTGTCTCGCAAATCTGAAATTTCTTGTTGACCACTTCATACCCGTAGGTGATGCCACCTCCGGCATAATTGCCTTTGATCCGGGTCTCGCGCAGACCGCGGCTGACCTTCTGTGCCAGTTCGGCGGAGTAGTATTCGGCCATACCCTCAAGGAGTGATTCAAGGATGATCCCTTCAGGACCCTCGGGAATATGCTCCTTGGCGGACACCAGGGATATGCCGTAATCCCTCAACGTTTTCTTGTGGATAGCCATTTCATACTTGTTTTGTGAAAAACGGTCAAGCTTGTAGACAAGCACAACATCCCATGCCTTTTTCTGCGCGTCCTTCAGCATCCGCTGAAAATCGTTTCGGTTGTCGTTGGTTCCTGTCATGGCGCGGTCTATGTATGTGTCCACGACCATCATATCGTGTTGCTCAGCGTAGGCCATGCACTCTCTGAGCTGACCTTCAATGGACTGTTCGGTTTGCCGCTCACTTGAATAGCGGGCATAGATGACTGCTGTTTTCATGGGTGCAATCTCCTTTCCTTTGATTTCACCCATAAGCATACACATTTGACGTTCAAATGTAAACTGACGGATGTGGCGAGTTTTGATCTCGCACTACACACTTTTGATGCGCGCTTGAATCTGCTTTGCCTTGATTTGATTCTTCGTGTTTCCTGCATACACTTTTCTCCTTTCTGCCCGAAGGGCACCTTCCCCACATCAGAAAAGACTGAAGCAGTCAAGGTTCAAGGCAGGGTCATTGGAAGTAAGAGAAAAAAGTTTGCATCTGTGTTGGTAGACTGATATTTTTCGGCGAAGTTTTTTCACCTTGACGGCAAAGGCTTTTCTGATATACTCCAATCTCCAAAAAAAAAGAAGAAGAGCCGACCCGTTCGGCAGATTTCTCTGTCGGACAGATCGGCTATGATTTTATGGTAATACTTTTTTTCGTATTTAACTTGTACCAGTAGATTGATTGAACTGATGCCAACATACGGCCTCATTGAAAACAAGTTTTTTCAAATGTCGAAATCCGTCTGCCACTCCGCACTTCGTTCCCTGGCGCGGTATTCGGCAGGGGTCACGCCCGTGTATACCTTGAATCGCTTGTAAAATTGGTCGGAATAGGCGTAGCCGCACTGGATGGCGATTTCTCTGACAGGCAAATTGGACCTACCAAGTAAAAAGCAGGCGTGCTTCATGCGGATTTCCAGCAGGAGATCTGAGAAGGTTTTCCCTGTAGCGGATTTAATCAAGCGGCCGATGTAATCGGGTGAGAAATGCAGGCGCTCCGACAGCATTTGCAGGGTGATATGGGAAAAATCCTCCTGGAGAATGTGAAAGATGTCGTACATGGTGCGGCTCCCCAACACATTTCCCGGGGTACTGACCTGCGCCTCCCGGTGAATGAGACGGAAGATGAGGATGAGCAGGTCGTTGAGAATATCACTGTTGGCACGGTGGAGGGATTCGCTGAGCATCAACTCTGCCAAATTGTAGAAAGGTGCATTGTCCGCTACATGGCAGAGCAGGCATTTCGTGGGCGGTTTGCCCATCATAATGTCTGCAAAAAAATCATTGATGGGGCAATTTTGGCGGAACACAGCGCTGTAATGGTTGCGGAGATAGTCTACCGTGAATATCAGATTGATGATGACCCCGCCACTATTTGCGAAAACAGCGTGCCGCAGATTTGGAGGAATGATGAGTAAGTCTCCCGCGGTCAAATTCAAAACACCGTCGTCGGCAATGTTGTGGCAGGAGCCAGAGCCTGTATAAATCATTTCCACGAAGCTGTGGGCATGGGTGTACATGGGCCAGTAGTTCAGATGATGAACGGCTGCGGCTTGGTTGTGCCGCAAAAAAGTATCATCCAAATAAGAAGGGACTTCCTTGGTATAGCCAGGGATATAGATACTGGAGCCAAGAACAAAATCGCGATCCAGCGAACGATAAAAATTTCGCAGTTCCGTGGGATTGTCCTTGACGCGATGATATTCTTTCAGAATGGCTGTCATACGACTGGCGGTTTGCTCGTAGTCAGCCAAATCAAGCGGTAGCGGCATGAAAATTCCTCCTTCAAGCCTGATCGAAGGTAGTCGCACCTGCCCTCCCCGTCCACCGACGAGAGGAAGATCTCGTCGGTGGACGATCAGCCGCGTAGCCAAACAGGAGAGCGATCTTCATAATTACATTAACATTATATCATGCGGGGGTATATTTGTCAAGACAGACCACCATATTTCTTACCCAAATAGCTTCGACAGACAAGATGTAGGATTTCACTATGGAATCGGTCGGAATGCACTCTTGAAAAAGGGCTCTTGTTGAGGTACAATTTAAATAAGAATACTCAAAACAACTTCTTTGTCCAGGGGCATTGAAAAGACCGACACCGAGAAAAATGGAGTCGGTCTTATACAGGCTTTACTTATAGGAGGAAGCATAGCTATGACCAACGAACAATATGCAAGAAACATTCAGGTGCCGACACGCCCTATTGACGCGGTGTTGGACACCGATGCATTCAACGAAATTGATGACCAGTATGCCATAGCCTACCTGTTGGCATGCCGGGAGAAAATTCGGCTTCAAGCTATTTATGCTGCACCGTTTGCTCCTTACCCCAATCGGGAGGGCGTATCGCCCGGGGTAGGTATGGAGCAAAGCTACCATGAAATTTTGAAAATCCTTGACCTTTGCAACCGCCGGGCAGATGTGTTTCGGGGTTCTTGCGCATATTTGGTGGACGAACAAACCCCTAGAGAATCCGAGGTGGCACGGGATCTAGTGGAGCGTGCCCACCGCTATTCTCCGGAGGATCCGCTATATGTGATCGCCATCGGGGCCATCACCAACGTTGCTTCGGCGCTACTGATCGACCCGAGCATTGCCGAGAACATTGTCATCGTGTGGCTGGGGGGGAACGCTCGACACATGGGGAATGGCTGGAAAGAATACAACATGGTGCAGGACGTCCCTGCTGCGCGGGTGGTCATGTCCTCGCAGGCTCCCTTGATTCAGCTCCCTTGCATCGGGACAGTCACCCATTTTACTGTATCCGAGGGAGACCTGGAAAAATACTTTATCGGAAAAAACCCTGTGATGGACTATTTGGCCCGCAATACCATAGATGCCGCCGGCCAATACGCCGCGGGTAAGCCCTGGTCCCGTGTCGTTTGGGATGTGACCGCGGTCGGATGGTTGATGAGCGATGTCAACAATGCCTTTGGCTACCGCACTGTGGCCACCAGACTTCCCAATGCGAATTGTGATTACGAGGAAGCAGAATTGGACAAGCCGATGACATACGTGTTCTTTGTGAATCGTGACCAATTGATGTACGACTTGGTGGAGCGGTTGTCCACATTCTCAGCAGAGGAAAACTTGGACGAGACATTGGTTTGAGGTCGAAAATTGATGCGATAAAATAGCATGAAGAGGTGGAGGTGTTGATGAAAACAATTCCATAATGGACTGAATAGAACCCTCAAAAACATAATAACATAATAAGGAGAAAAAATTCATGAAGACTCAGAAATTGCGCAAGCGAACACAACTATGGGCACTCATTCTTAGTATTGTTACTTTAATAAACTTGTTTGTCACGGCACTTCCGGTATGGGCGGCCACGCAGGATGAAAGCGTGTCGGACGGAACAGGAACCAATACCCCCGTTCATGTCAATCAGGGCTATTCGTATCGAGCCATTGTCAATGGTAGCTTTGAGGGCTTTGCGTTCAGTATGCCTACCTGGAGTACATCGGACGCCTCCGCTACCCTGTATCTCTACCAATGGCAGGGAACCTACGACAAAACGGTGGCCGCTCAGCCGATCGCCTCGAAGGAATTCAATCCGCTGACGGACGGAGGCTACCATTGGGTGCAGTTTGAGGCACAGTCTGCCGGCGAGTATCTGTTCCATATTGCCAATGCCAGTGCCCAGGCAGGTGTATGGACCTATATGGATACACCGAATGACAAGGGTTTTCTGTACTTGAACGGCTTGGAGCAAAAAGGGAGTCCTCATTTGATGATTCGCTTTACCGAGCCGGTTGCCGAGCCTTTTGGGGTATGCGAGCCCTCCGCAGAGCTACGAAATGCCGTTATCCCCTTCCGGAATTTTGATGGCTGGACACCCTCTATGTTGGATGGTCCCTACGGTGTTCGGTTGAATGTAGCGGACGTTTTCCATGGCATAGAATTTGAGATGGCCACCTATCATGCCACCGACTTGGAGACCAACATGTCTGTATATGCTTGGAAAGGCTCCTATGACAAAACGATCAAGGAGGCTCCCGTCGTAACCAAACGTATTCTGCTGGCAGATAATACGTTGCAGGGCATCAGCTTTGATAAGCTACCCGCAGGGGACTATTTGTTCTTGATTCACGACTTTACCTCCAGCCCCGCAGTATTTACCTACAATAAGGCGGAAGGCTTCCTGGGAGAGATTTACAAGAATGGTGTTCCCCTCACGGCGGTCCATGCATTCCCTAATATGCGTGTTGTTTTCGCGACAGAGCGTGAGGATGGTGTTTACTTCTTGCCCAACAAGATTGCAGATGATGGTTGCGATGGCAACCATACGCCGCCCGCCGAATATCAGATCCCCGAGAATAGTCCGATCTATACCCACCCCGTCCAGCCCGACACCTGGGTATTCACCGATGGTCTGGGCCGTGAGTCTTTGACCTATGAGGACGTCGGCCCCGTGAAGGACGATAAGACCTTGGCGATGTTCTACTGGACATGGCATATTGACCGTCACATCAATGCCGTCCCCGGCAATCTTCAGAATCTCAGCGAAAAATACCCTGAGGCCATGAATGATTACGATAATCCCATTTGGAAGGGAACCGGAATGTTCTGGTGGGATGAATCCATATATGGATTTTACCGCTCCGACGACCCTTGGGTGCTTCGCAAGCACGGCGAGCTTTTGGCCAATGCGGGCGTTGACGTGATCTTCACCGACAACACCAATGAAGCATTAACGTGGAAAAATGGTTACACCCCTCTCATGCAAACCTGGAGTGAAGCCTTGTCCGAGGGACTCCGCACCCCCAAGATTTCCTTTATGCTACCGTTCTGGGATAAAACATACACCAATGAGCAGCTCCATTCCCTGTATATGGATGTGTATCGTCCCGGCAAGTATCAGGACACCTGGTTCTATTGGGAGGACAAGCCCATGCTCATGGCTATGGGAGATTCGGTTCACGCAGGCGCATCCATGGCCGAGAAGGAAATTGCCAATTTTTTCACCTTCCGTGCCGGTCAGCCCGGCTATTCCCTGGAACGTACCGACCTTAAAAATTGGGGCTGGCTGTCCTTGTATCCGCAGAATGTTTATTTTGCTTCTCGTGAGGATTATTCTGCCAACCGCGTGGAGCAAATGACCGTCGGTGTATGCCAAAATTACGACTATGTGAATGGTGTTCTTTCGGCCATGAACGGCAAGAACATCATGGGTCGCTCCTATACCTCCGATTATCAGGATCGCTATGAGAAGGAGGGTGCTGAGGCATCCAAGTGGGGCTACAATTTTGCAGAGCAATGGAAATATGCCCTGGAGGTTGACCCCAAGGTTGTTTTTGTTACCGGTTGGAATGAACGTCTTGTCAGCCGCTTCTCCTCTTGGTCAGGAGGCACCGAAGTGGAAGTGGAAAATGCTTTCCCCGACCAGTTCAACAACGAGTTCTCTCGTGACATCGAACCCTCTAAGGGAGCCCTCCAGGATCACTACTACTATCAACTGGTTAATTTTGTCCGTCAGTTCAAAGGCGCTACGCCCATTCCTACTCCTTCTGCCAACAAAACCGTGGATTTGACCGCAGGTGCCGATCAGTGGGCGGACGTTGCACCCTACTATGGCGCTTACATTGGCAATACCGATGATCGAAATGCACAGGGTTATGGTGATCTTTTGTACACCGAAACCTCGGGACGAAACGATATCATTGGCGCACAGATTGCTCGTGACAATGAATATGTGTACTTTCACGTAGAGTGCGCCGAAAATATTACGGCACACACCGACCCCTTGTGGATGACTCTGTACATTGATTCCGACCAACAGAACAGCGGTTGGAATACCTTTGATTTCGTCATCAACAAGTCTGCCGCTTCGGCTGACACCGTGGTGCTGGAAAAATTCAACGGTGATGGCTATGCTTCGGTAAAGGTAGCTGATTGCGCTTACGCCGTGGATGGGAAAACCATGACCGTCAAAGTGGCCAAGTCGGATTTGGGTCTTGTCGGCTCGGATTATACCATCAACTTCTCCTGGACAGATAACGTTCACGACGAGGGTGACTATACCACCTACTCGGGGGATATCATGGACTTCTATATTTCGGGCGACGTAGCCCCCGGCGGACGCTTTAAGTACAGTTACATTTCCACATCCGCCAATGCCGGCGGTACCTCCGCAGAGGTTACGACCGATGCGAATACCATCGAGACAACGGCTCCGGAAAGTACCCCGACAGGTGAGGGCGAGCCGGAGACCAAGACCGAAACAACGCAAGATGTGGAAAATAAGAAAGGCTGTGCATCCAGCATGAACGGTACTGCCTTGATGTCCTCGTTTGTCGTTTGTGCGGCTACCGCCTTGCTCCTTGCCGGCGGTTATCAGAGAAAGAAACATTTTCAATAATATTTTTGGAGGAAAAGCACATGAAAATAACAAAGATTTTCGCAATCATTACAATGGCGGCCATGTTGATGTCCATAGGTATGTTGTATGTTTCCGCATGGCCGGGGGCATACACCATCGGTACTGAAGAAGATTTTTTTCCTGTGGGAACCGTCAAGATAGATTGGGACCCAGATGCATCTAAGAAACTGGACCTGACAGATGGTGACATGAGCGATTGGGCAGATGCCGGCTACAACGTGTCCACCATTGAGCCCGAAAACCTGATTTCCTGGGTAGGACACGGTGATAAGGAAAACACCAACGGCGTAGGCGATTTGGACCCCGACATGCCTGAAGGATGGAATATCATGACCTACTATGTCATGGATTCGGATTACTTGTATGTTGGCTTCTATGTCACCGATCCAAACTTCGCTTATGGAAATGCTGCGGATTATTCCGGCTGGGGTTCTGCTTATCAGGGTGATGCCTTTCAGATCTCGATAGATCTTGGCGGTAAGTTGGGCGATCTGCTCCGCGAAGATCCCGATTATTTTGAAAACGAGCTGGATACCATGGCACTGTTCTATTCTTTCTCTTGTGACGGTGATGGTGAGCCCCTGCGCATTGATGTACAGAACTCCAAGATGGATGGTATCTTGACCGAAGCGAATGGTGATGGTGTTAAGGGCGCCGCACGGAAAACCATAACCGGCTGGAGTGCTGAATTTGCACTGTCACTGCAGATGCTGATTGAGCATTTCGAGTGGAAAACCTATGAGCAGAATACCCGTATCTATGTGGGTGGCCCTGAGAAGCTTCCCTTGAAATTGGATGTTGCCCTGTATTATCTAGACCGTTCCACCACCGCAGGCCCCATTACGTGGGCTGCCGGTACCTGCAACAAGATTCTCGACGAGAACGGCAGACCTACTGTTTCGTGGACACCTGCTGATAGTGGCATCAATCTTGTTTTGGAATACGAAGAGGGGATGACCTTCAATACCCCCGCGATTGTTGTACTGGACGAGAATGGCGAGGCCCCCACAGAAGCTCCTACCGAGGTGCCTACTGAGTCCGTGACCATTCCGGAAACCGAGCCGGAGACAGTAGCTACCACCATGCCTGCAGATGATACATCCACCGAAGCGGGCGGGAACTCTGCGGAGACAAATGCAACCTCCGATGAGACCACAGAGCCCGCCAAGGGGTGTGCTTCTGCAGTAACTTCCGCAGCGGCAGGTATTCTGATCTCCATGGGCGCCGCCGTAATATTTGCTCACAAGAAAGAGAACAGATAGTACGGAATTTCCAGGGTGGGTTTCTACGTATAGTGCCCGCCCTATGTATTCAACTCATTTTCGGGACCTTGAGACCTTACAAAAAAGTCCCAGGTCCCGATTTTTAACAAGTGGAAAGGATCAAAGCTATGCGAATGAATCAGCATATCCGTTTCGTCAGTTGTATTCTGGCAGGGTTATTGATGATGTCAACCATTGTGTTGTCCTCCTGTGGTAATGCTTCCGAGCAGCCTTCCGGCATAGAAAGCAATCCTGATGCTGTGACTACGGCTACTGAAACTGTTGTGGGAACCGATCCTGTCATGGATGCTTTGGAAACCGTAAAGAAAACGGCCGATTGGGGAGGAAAGGATTTTGGCATCCTGTATCTAAACGATATTAATGGCTATACTGAGGAAGTCGAGGCAACGGCTATGGCGGGAGAACAATCCTCCAGTAGTGTTATGAACGATGCCGTATTCGAACGAAATACGCTGTTCGAGGAATATTGCCACTTGTCATTTGTCCTCATTCCTACCGGAGGAGCCAACTTCATGAGTGCCCTGCAAAGTGAGGTACAAACGGGCACGGGCGACTTCCATTTAGCCGTTCAAACTACCGCTGGTACGGCCAATGCCGCAACATCGGGTTTGTTGTATAATTATTTGGATTTAGATATCGACTATGATCGAGAATGGTGGGATAAGGGTACGTTGGATTTCGCCTTGGACGGACGCGTGTTTTTCATGGACGGACCTTTCAATATTGTAGATGATGACGTAACCTTTGTAATGATGTTCAATAAGGGACTGCGCGAAGAGTATCAGGTTGCCAATCCATATGATATGGTCAAAAACGGTGAGTGGACATTGGATGTCTTTAACTCCATCATCATGAATCTATCGACCGATAATGGAGATGGTAAATGGGATGAGAATGATACATACGGTTTTACCGCGCCTGCCACGGTTGGGGACACTTTTTTCTATGGCGCAGACCTTCAGTATATTTATAATTCTCGCGATATGGAGATGCCAACGCTAGCTCTGACGGATGCCAAATTGGATCGCGCGATTGAGGTTTTGAGGATCGCGCGTGAGATTGTGCAAAATAATCATTCGTCGTATATTTCGGAATTTGGTAGCGAAGCACTTCCGCGAGACATTTTTATGGATAATCGTTCCTTGTTCTACGTGGAGGCTGCGAATTATTTACGCCCCCTGAATGCGAGTATGGAAGGCGAATATGGCGTTGTTCCTATTCCAAAGTATGATAAACAACAGGAAAAGCATGTTACGTGGAGACATAGTATAGGTTCCACTTTGTCTATTCCGACATCGGTGGCCAGTCATGATATGGATGCTTTTGCCGATGTTTTGGAGGTCTATACGCTTCTATCGCAACAGTATGTGAGACCGGCTTATTACGATACCCTACTCACGGTTCGTAATGTCCACGATGTGGAGTCGTCCCAAATGATGGATATTATTTTCCTGAATAGAACCTATGATATGGCTATTTATTTCGATGCGCTCGGATTTAATGGGATTTTTGCATCCAGTGTCGTAGGAGCGGATAAATTCGCTTCTCGCTACGCCAGTGTAAGCCGCGCGTTCGATCGGAACATCAGCACAATTTTGAAAAAATTGAATCAGGCAGAAGCGCCGTAAGGGAGTCAAACCGGCGTGATCGGTCTCATAATGTTAGCTCGATTCAGCGTCGGATATTTTCATTCTGGAATGCACATCTCTAAATGACCTCACTGTCTGTTTCTATTTGTGCAGTTGGCAGCCGCACTTCTATTGCCAAGCAATGGAATATTCACCGCGTATGAGAAGGAGGACTATAACTTCAACACGCACCGCCGTCAGGTGACGATTCAGAATACTTACTTCAACGAACGTTTCGGGCGATGCGATATGGAGCCCCTCCGAGACCGTACAGAAATGGGATCCGCCATGGCGTACATCATGAAGTATATTGAGAAGTCCGGGGAGAAGATTGTCTACTCCCGTGGGCTGCCCCAGTATTTCATATCAGACATATTGGATGACGACGTGG
>JAFQOC010000096.1 GCA_017420845.1 Clostridia bacterium | reverse complement strand
CAAATGCCGCTAAAGCAGCATTTGTCCGTGGTGCGGCATGGAGAAAAGCCCCTCCGACACCGCCCCCCTTCGCTTTTTGTGCAGGGGGCTTCGCCCCCTGCACCCCTGCCAAGGCGCGGGGGGAACGTGAATGTTAAAACTCACCGATAAACTGCAAATTTAAAGACGGCTGGATAGCTACACCGCAATTTCCCTCAATTATACGATTGCAAAACACACAGCAAAAAAGGATGACCCGATCGTAAAAGGTCATCCTTTTTCTTATGTGGAAAAAACTCACTTCTCACGCAGGCTCTCCGCCAGGCACACGGCTCCCTCAGTGAGGTAGGCGATATTCTCCTCCATGTAGACCGTATCCCGCTTCGTGTGGATGCGATCCATGTAGAGCAGACCGCCTTTGGTCTTTTTGAGTGCCGCCACACCCACGCCGCGGGCGAAATTGGCCTGATCCGAGGGGTAAATCGCCCCCTTGGAGGCTACCTCCACCGTAAAGGATTCGGTGGAGGGGAAGGCGGTCCTGATGGTCTCGGCGTAGGGGACCGCGCCCTTGCGGAGGACGAACAGGATGGTGTTTCCGTCGGATACGCAGTCGAAGTTGACGACCAAGGTATTCTTGGTCACCTTCTTGTGCTTGCTCGCGAAGCCCGCCGAGCCGAAGAGGCCCATTTCCTCCAGGTCGAAGAAGACAAAGGCGACCTCACCGTGAAGCTCCTCGGGGAGGGCAGTCATGATGTCCAGCAGAGTAGTGACCCCCGAGGTGTTGTCATTGGCGGTATGCTTGTTGGCTGGACCTGCCATGATAAACCAGCAGACAGCCAGGATCAGGATCAGCCACAGATCATGGAGGAGCAGAGCATCAGCCTCGATCCCGCAGGCGGCCAGACCGAAGAAGATCCCTGTCACAAGGACAGAGGGGATCGCTACCATGAGGATCCCCACGGCGATCTGGTAGAGCAGGAACAGCCAGATGCACTTAGGAGTGATGAAGTTGGGAAAGGGCATGATCGCGCAAGTGTCGTAGTGGGCGGTATAGACAACCTTGGCGGTGTCGGGGTCACCGACGACAACGTTACGGGCGCCGAGGTAGCCCTTTTCGGTGTGGCTGTCGTAGCCCAGAGACGCGGCGGTGGCCTGGACATAGTCGATGAAGGCGGTCTTCTGCTTGCGGGACTTGCGGATCTGATGCTCTTCAAAAACGGTTTGGGCGGTTTCGGTCATGTGTGAGTCCTTTCTGCGGAATACGATAGGCACATTACTGTCCGCCGCTCTCGGAGAGGGTGAGCTTGACCTGCAGATCCGCTAAGGTGGGCAGAGGAGGCGGGGGGACGGGAGGCTCGGTCTCGGGAAGGGTGGCAGCGGGGGAATCGGCGGGGGTGGTCAGAGTTGTATCCGCCGCGGTTATGGTGTCGGTGTTTTTCTCATCGCCGATACAGGCGGTAAGGGACAAAAACAGTGTCATGCAAAGAAAAAGGCCATCAGATGAATGTGCTTCATAGAACAACCTCCTTAAAGCATAGGGGAACTGCTTGTATTATAGCACAAACGTTGAATTCTGTCAATAGATGGCGCGTGCCTTTGCCTCAACGGAGTTGACAAGGCGGATGTGATGTGGTATAATGAACCCAAATCCAAACGCAAGGAGGCTTTTTCATGAATACCCTTCCTCTTTCCCATCATATGCAGCTTGCCCGCACCTTCACCCCCGCCCTGCGCTGGGACAGCGTGACCCCCATCGAAGAGCACCGCGCTGTTTGCGAGGCGGCTCTGCGGGAGCTTTTGGGCATGGATACCTTCACTCTCTGTGAACCGCTGTTTGAGATCACCACCGAGGACACCCTCCACGGTCACCGCCATATTCACTTCACCCTTCAGACCGAGGAGGGCTACTACACCCACGCCGATCTGCTTCTGCCCGCCGAGCAGACAGAGCCTCTCCCCCTCTGCGTTTGTCTGCAGGGACACTCCAAGGGCTCCCACATTTCTCTGGGAATCGCCAAGTACCCCGGGGATGAGGCGTCCATCGCGGGAGGCGACCGAGACTTCTGCCTCCGCGCCGTGGACGAGGGCTTCGCCGCGCTGGCCATCGAGCAGAGAGGCTTCGGTCTCTGCGGCGGCACCGAGCACGGCCCTTCCTGTGAGCGGCCTGCCATGACCGCCCTGATGCTGGGTCGCACCCTCATCGCCGAGCGGATCTGGGACGTCATGCGTGTACTGGACGCGATGGAGACTCATTTTTCCGACCTTGTTACCCTCAAGGGCTCGGTGCTCATGGGCAATTCGGGAGGAGGCACCGCCACCTACTACACCGCCTGTCTGGAGCATCGCTTCGACGGCTTCATGCCCTCCTGCGCCCTCTGTACCTACCGGGATTCCATCATTGACATTCACCATTGCACCTGCAACTATATCCCCCGCATCGCCCGTTACTTTGACATGGGTGATCTGGCAGTGCTGATCGCGCCGAAGAAGCTGGTGGTAGTCTGCGGCGAGCAGGACGATATCTTCCCTCTTTTCGGTGTTCGCGAGGTCTACGGCGTCATGGAGTCGCTGTATGAGGGCGCGGGTGCTTCCGAAAACTGCGCCCTGGTCATCGGCAAGGGCGGCCACCGCTTCTACGCCGACGACGCATGGCCGGTCATGAAAGCCATGCTTTCCCGTAAGGATTGACCTGTCCGCAAAAAGATCCGCGAATGCTTTCGCAGGCATACTCCATCTGCCCGAAGGATCTGCGGAAAGAAAAAGAAAAGGGCCGCCTGTGCCTCCACCGCAACGGGCACGGTATGCCCTGACCATTCACGAAAGGAGTGCCCCCTTGTATTCCCGCGTATATGTCGAGATTACCAACATCTGTAACCGAAACTGCTCCTTCTGCCCAGGGACCACCCGCCCCCTCCGCCGCATGACCCTTTCGGAGTTCGACACCGTCACCGACCGCCTCCGCGGCGTCACCGAATACCTCTACTACCACGTCATGGGGGAGCCCCTGACCCACCCCGACCTGCCCGACTTCATCCGCCTGGCCAAGGAGAAGGGCTTCAAGTCCGCCGTCACCACCAACGGCACCCTTCTGCAAAAGCGTGGAAGGGAGCTGATCGAGGCGGGGGTCTACAAGGTGAACATTTCGGTTCACAGCTTTGAGGACGGGGAGGATGCCACCGCCCACGGCGAATATCTGGATCAAATACTGGACTTCGCCGACGAGGCATCCAGAAACGGGGTGCTGACCGTCCTGCGCCTCTGGAACCTGGACGGCCATGGGGAGGCTTTGGGTGGGAACAATGCCCGTACCCTGGACTATCTCCGCGAAAGATTTCCCGATAACGACGCCACCCCCTGGAAGTTCTCCCCTCGCGGCGCGCGGATGCGAGCCAAGCTTCATTTGGAGTACGGCGACCGCTTCGAGTGGCCCGACAGGTCGGCCGACGATCGGGGAAGCGGGGTATTCTGCTACGGTCTGAAGGATCATTTCGCCATCCTCTGCGACGGTACGGTGGTTCCCTGCTGTCTCGACCGCGAGGGAGTCATCAACCTGGGCCGTATCTTTGATACTCCCATGGAAGAGATTTTGGACTCCCCCCGCGCCAACGCCATGCGGGAAGGTTTTCGGCGGCGGTGCGCCACCGAGGAGCTTTGCCGACGGTGCGGGTATGCGCGGAGGTTTTAATGTGGCTTTTTTCAAATTTGGGTTTATCGGTCTGTTGTCTGACGGAAGAGGCGGTGTAGCGTAACCCTCATCCGCCTCCCGTCGCATTCGCTGGTCGGCACCTTCCCCCGCGGGGAAGGCGAGCACGTGGTATGTTTTTGCTCTGCTTATACCCCAAAAACATACTGATACCTATAGGTTTTT
>JAFQOC010000095.1 GCA_017420845.1 Clostridia bacterium | reverse complement strand
GTTCCCTGCCTTCCCCATGCGGTGCCATCCGCAAGCGGATGCGGGGGACCGCGAAGCGGTGGATGAGGAGAGCGGCACACAGTTCGGTGTCGGGTGTAGATTTTTCCTGGTATATCAAGGGGGTTGTCACACCCGTATAGGAAAACTCAACCCGCTCTCCTCATCCGTCACCCGCTAAAGCGGGTGCCACCTTCCCCGCTGGGGAAGGCTAATGGTCGCGGTTGCCTCCCCGATAAACCCAAATTTTAAGAAAGGAGCCCTCCCTTCATGTCCCCCGACTACACCCCCATCCTCACCCCCGAGGACGCAAAAGTCTTCATACAAGCCGTCAACTCTCTTCACGACGGAGAGATGACCGACATCCGCTACCGATTCAACGGCATCACCAAGCTCCCCGAGGGCGGGCATATGTACGAGCCCGACGAAACCGAGCTGAAGATCACGGTGCTGGTCACCTCCATCTGGGACAGCGTGGTGGAGCTGGTCTTTGAGGCCCTGGACGATTGGCAGCTCGGAAGCTGCAGCCGAAGCAACATCGGGACCGATATCTACGGGATCCTGGTGGACTTCGACGACCAAGGCTTCGTGATCTGGACCACGGGCTACTCCACCGACATGGAGGTCATGCGGGAGGCGGATTTCGTCATCGCCCGCCGCATGAAGTGGCGTTTCGTCGAGGACAACCGCCCCGACACATTCAAGTAACCCCATAACCGCTTAAACAGGAGAAACAAATGGAAGTACTGTACTGGCTTGAATCCATCCGCAACCCCATCCTGGACACCCTCATGCTGATCTTCACCGAGTTCGGAAACGAGCTGCTCTTCATCGTGGCGGGTCTGCTCATGTTCTGGTGCATCGACAAGAAGCAGGGCTACTTCATTCTGCTGACCGGCTTCTTCGGTGTCTACATCAATCAGTTCCTCAAAATCACCTGCCGCATCCCCCGCCCCTGGGTGCAGGACCCCAACTTCACCATCGTGGAGGCCGCCCGCGAGGCCGCCTCGGGCTACTCCTTCCCCAGCGGCCACACCCAGACCGCCGTGGGATGCTACGGTGCCCTGGCCGCCTGCCGCAAGGAGAAATGGGTCAAGATCGTGGGTATCGTCATGTGCCTGCTCATCCCCTTTACCCGTATGTACCTGGGTGTCCACACCCCCTGGGACGTGGGGGTATCCATCATCATCGCCCTGACCCTCATCTGCATTCTGTGGCCCCTGTTTTACGAGTACGGCTACCAAAGAAAGCTCATGTACCCCCTCATGGGTGTGCTGTCGGTCTTTGCCGTGGCATTTTTGCTCTATGTTAGCCTCTATCCCTTCCCCGCCAACATCGACGTAGCTAACTATACAAGCGCAGTCAAGAACGCCTACAAGTTCCTGGGCTGTACCCTGGGTATGTGGGTCATCTACGAGGTGGATACCCGCTTCATCAAATTTGACACCAAGACCGCCAAGTGGTGGGCCCAGATCATCAAGCTGGCGGTGGGCTTCGGCCTTCTGCTTTTGGTCATGGAGGGCTCCAAGCCTCTGTTCAACCTGATCTTCAAGGGCAACTACATCGCCTACGCCATCCGCTACTTCCTCACCGTCCTCTTCGCGGGGGCCGTGTGGCCGCTGACCTTCAAGTGGTTCGCGAAGCTGGGGGCCAAGAAATAACACCAATATCGTAGGGACCGGCGTCCCTACAAGCATCATTGAATCAAGGAGCATCCCATGACCCACCCGATCACCCTCTCCCCCCTCACTTCCACCCTCCGTCCTGCCTATGAAGCCCTCTACAAGGCATCCTTCCCCCCATCCGAGCGGAAGCCCCTGGACTATATGCTCACGGGCGAAAAATCCTCCGCCTACGAGGTACTGGCCATCTCCACCCCCGACTGCTCCGTGGCGGGCATGGTCATCACCGTGACCCACGGCAGTCTCACCATGCTGGACTACTTCGCCGTCTCCCCCGACCTGCGGGGACAGGGACTGGGCCACGCCGCCCTCCCCCTCATTCGGGATCACGTCCGTGAAAGCGGCGGCGGTCACTTCTTTCTGGAGATCGAGACCCCGCCTCCGCTCTGCATCCCCCGCGATCCCTGCGATAACCCCGAGCAGCGGGTGCGCCGCAAGGCCTTCTACCTCTCGGCGGGCATGGCGGAGACCGGTGTGCGGGCGTTCATCTACGGGAACGACATGGAGCTGCTGGCCTTCCCCGAGGATGCGGGATCTGTGACCTTCGAGGGGTACGACGCATTATTGAAGGCCACCTTCCCCAAGGGGATGGAGGCCGAAAGGATCTGAAATCAAAGGGGAGAGGCCGTCGCGTCTCCCCTTTTGTGATCCGACCGAAAAAATTTGGAAATTTCCGCATTTTCGGTAGCCCTTCCGTTGAAAATATCGTCTATAACTTACGAAGGGGCATTTTGACTCTCAATATCTGTGGATGATCGCGTAGGTTTCAAATTGCTGTTTATCGGGGTAATGCCACCTGCTTTCTCTCTGCGGCAACGATGGGGGTCAAGTGGGCGAAGCCCCCTTGACCTAAAGGCGATGGCCGGCGGTGTC
>JAFQOC010000011.1 GCA_017420845.1 Clostridia bacterium | reverse complement strand
GGGGGCTTCGCCCCCTTGACCCCCATCGTTGCCGTAGAGGAAACGTGGGTGGCCTCACCCCAATAAACTGCAATTTGAAGGTTCCCTAAACCCGCTTGACAAATCCCCCGCTATCCTGTATAATAAAGGAAGCAAAACCACCGCTTCGGTGGGAAAGGAACCGTCATGACACACAACGCACCCTTAGCCGACGCTCTCCGCCCCAGGACCATGGACGAGATCGTGGGGCAGGCCCATCTGTTCGGAAAGAACGGTGTGCTCCGCCGCATGGTGGAGTCGGGCCGCATGACCAATATGATCTTCTTCGGCCCTCCCGGTACGGGTAAGACTACCGCCGCCTCGGTGATCGCCGCTCAGTCGGGAATGGAATTCCATAAGCTCAACGCCACCACCGCCTCCCTTCAGGACGTCAAGGATATTCTGGCTCAGACCGAGGGTATGTTTGGGGCAAACGGCATTCTTTTGTATCTGGATGAGATCCAATACTTCAACCGCAAGCAGCAGCAGTCCCTTCTGGAATATATGGAGGACGGCCGCATCACCCTCATCGCCTCCACCACCGAAAATCCCCATTTCTACGTGTATAACGCCATTATTTCCCGTTCCTCCCTCTTTGAGTTCAAGCCCGTCCCCCCCTCCGAGTGCCTCAAAATGCTCCGTCGGGCGCTGGCTTATCTGAACGAGCAAGGCGGTACCTCCACCACACTGTCCGACACCGTGGGGCTTGCCCTGGCCGAGGGAGCGGGAGGCGACGTCCGCCGTGCCGTGGGGCTTTTGGAGAACGCCTACTTTACCGCCGGATTTGAGGAGGGGGCCGAGATCACCGCCGAGCATCTGGCCGGCTTTGACGCGGGAATCGGCAACTTCAACGAGGACGTGCACTACGATCTTCTGGGCTGTCTCCAAAAGTCCATCCGAGGCTCCGACCCCGACGCCACCGCCTTCTACGTAGCCAAAATGCTGTCCATGGGGGAGATGTTCCCCCTGATCCGCCGCCTGCAGGTCATTGCCTCAGAGGATATCGGCCTGGCCTATCCCCAGGCAGCCGCCATCGTCCGCGCCTGCTGTGAATCGGCCCGCGAGCTGGGCATGCCCGAGGCAAAGATCCCCCTGATCCATGCCGCCATGCTTCTGGCCACCTCGCCCAAGTCCAATTCCGCCTACGTGGCCCTCCACGCCGCTACCGAGGACGTGGAGGCGGGGAAGGGGGTACGCCCGCCCGTCCACCTCCAAAGCCCCCTGTTCAAGGGTTACGTCTACCCCCACGATTACCCCAACCACTACGTGGAGCAGCAGTACCTCCCCGACGATCTGGTGGGTAAGCGCTACTACACCCCGGGTCCCAACAAGACCGAGCAGGCCGCCGCGGCCTACTGGCGGGAGATCAAGAAAAAGTAACGCCGCCATTTTCTCATACAAACAATCAGGGTGACTCCCGAAGCCGGTGAGTCACCCTTTTTTGTCGGAGGAACGACGGTTATTCGCTCAGGGCGTCGTACTCCCGGGAGCGGAAGAGCAGGGATATACACCAGACGCCCGCCAGAGCGACCACGGTGTAGATGATGCGGGCGGCTACGGTGGAGGCGCCGCCGCAGATCCAGGATACAAGGTCGAATTGGAACAGACCGATGCTACCCCAGTTCAGCGCGCCGATGATGGAAACGATCAGCGCAATACGATCCATGATCATCATGTGAGAAACCTATCCTTTCCGAAGGCGGCCTTGGATGGCCGTCCCCGTAATTCACAAGCGGAAGACAGGCCGAGCCTTGCAACGGTACGCCGCCGCCGCTGAGCCTTTTCATCCATTCATAGTGTGCGGCGGGCGGGTGTTTTTTATGTAACGTCGAGGAATGTTTTTTCATTTGAAAAAGTGAGGGCAAATTTGGGAGTAACTATTCAGCCAACCTTCAAATTTGGGTTTATCGGTG
>JAFQOC010000094.1 GCA_017420845.1 Clostridia bacterium | reverse complement strand
CTTGGGTGACTTGTCCTCCACCGCGTCGATGCCGGTACCCTTGCGCTTGTGGCGGGTGTCCTCCTCCTTGGCTCCGATCTCGATGACGTCGCGGACGTCCTTGATGACGGTTTTGGGGGTGATGCCGTGGGCCTTGTTGTAGGCGTCCTGAATGGCGCGGCGGCGGGCGGTCTCGTTTATGGCCACCTCCATGGAGTGGGTGATCCTGTCGGCATACATGATGACGGTGCCGTTCTCGTTACGGGCGGCACGGCCGATGGTTTGGATCAGGGACCGCTCGGCGCGCAAGAACCCTTCCTTGTCGGCGTCCAGAATGGCCACCAGGGATACCACGGGAATGTCCAGGCCCTCGCGGAGCAGGTTGATGCCCACCAGCACGTCGAACACACCCAGGCGCAGGTCGCGGATGATCTGCATACGCTCCAGGGTGTCCACGTCGTGGTGGAGATACCGCACCTTGATGCCGTTGCCGTCCAGGTAGTCGGTGAGGTCTTCGGCCATCTTCTTTGTCAGGGTGGTGACCAGCACCCGCTCTCCCTTGGCGGTGCGGGTACGGATCTCCCCCATGAGATCGTCCACCTGCCCCTCGATGGGACGGACGTGGATGATGGGATCCAGCAGTCCCGTGGGGCGGATGATCTGCTCCACTACGGTGTCGGTATGGTCCATCTCGTACTTGCCGGGGGTGGCCGACACGAAGATGGTCTGTCCCATGCGCTCCTCGAACTCCTCAAAGTACAGGGGGCGGTTATCGTAGGCCGAGGGGAGGCGGAAGCCGTAGTCGATGAGGTTCTTCTTCCGCGCCGTGTCGCCGCCGCTCATGCCTCCCACCTGGGGGACGGTGACGTGGGACTCGTCGATGAACATGATATAGTCGTCGGGGAAGTAATTGAGGAGGGTGTAGGGGGTCGCCCCGGGCTCACGGCCCGTGAGGATGCGGGAGTAGTTCTCCACCCCCGAGCAAAATCCCACCTCGCGGAGCATCTCAATATCGTACTTCACCCGCTCCTCGATGCGCTGGGCCTCGATGAGCTTGTTTTGAGACTTGAAGAACTCCACCCGCTCCTCCATCTCCCGCCAGATCTCGGAGAGGGCCGCCTCCTTTTTCTCGTCGGACACGGCGTAGTGGGTGGCGGGGTAGACGGCGGCGTAGGACAGAAGGCGGATCAATTCTCCCGTGACGATGTTGATCTCGGAAAGGCGGTCGATCTCCTCGTCGAAGAACTCCACCCGCAGAGCCGTCTCGCTCTGGTTGGCGGGGATGATCTCCACGGTATCACCTCGGACGCGAAAGCTGTCGCGCACCAGATTCATATCGTTGCGGGTGTAGCTGTTGAACACCAGCTTGCGGATCAGCTCCTCCCGGCTCATGATCATGCCCGGGCGGAGAGGGATCACCAGATCCTTGTACTCCGAGGGGTCGCCCAGAGAGTAGATGCAGGACACCGAGGCCACGATGATGACGTCCCTGCGCTCAAAGAGAGCCGAGGTAGCCGAGTGGCGGAGGCGGTCGATCTCATCGTTGATGAGGGCGTCCTTCTCGATGTACATATCCTTGCCGGGGATGTAGGCCTCGGGCTGGTAGTAGTCGTAGTAGGAGACGAAATACTCCACCGCCGCGTCGGGGAAGAAGGCCCTCATCTCGGTGCAGAGCTGGGCGGCCAGGGTCTTGTTGGGCTCCAGAATGATGGTGGGGCGGTTCGCACGGGCGATGACGTTGGCCATGGTAAAGGTCTTACCCGAGCCTGTCACGCCCAGAAGGGTCTGCATTTTGTCGCCACGATTGAGGCCTTCTACCAGACCCTCGATGGCGGCGGGCTGGTCTCCGGTGGGGGTATAGTCGCTTACGAGCTTGAACGTATCCATATAGTACCTGTGTTTTCTTTGTGGTGGGTATATCTATTCATCTTATTATAGCACGAAGCGGGGAGTTATGCAAGAGATTTTTGCTTTTTTGCGAAAAAAGTGTTCGTGTTGCGTGTTTCAAATTAGGGTTTATCGCTCTGCGATAAACCCTAATTTGAGTGAAATACGCCTTGCGGCGTGTGAAATACCTGCGGTGTGAAATTTGCGCTACAGGCAAGTGAAATATACCTTTCGGCATGTTAAGGTGCAAAACCTTCGGTTTTGTCCATTTTAATGAAAATTGAAACCCGTAGGGTTTCTTTCCACAACCCGCCCAACGGGCGGATTTCACACGCGAAGCGTATTTCACGCCGAAGGCATTTCACACGCGAAGCGTATTTCACTATTGCAGTTTATCGGGCGTCAGACCGATAAACTGCAATTTGAATCTCTCCCCACAAAATCCCCAAATCCACTTGACAATTCCGCCTATATATTGTAAAATATAAATACCAACAAAATCCATCCCATGGAGGTATCAACCATGTATCAATTTCCCATAGGCGCTATGCTGGAATCCTTCCGCCTGCCCACTCCCGAGGCCCTTGCCACGGCCGAGAAGATCGGCGTCAAGGGCATCCAGATGTACTCTACAAACGGTGAGCACGCCCCCGAGAACATGACTCCCGCCAAGTGCGCCGAGCTCTTGGATATGCTCAAGTCCCACGGTCTGGTTTTCTCCGCCCTCTGCGGTGATCTGGGCCACGGCTTCGGCAACGCCGAGCTGAACCCCGGACTCATCGAGAAGTCCAAGCGCATCGTGGACCTGTCCCTCACCCTGGAGTGCGGCATCGTCACCACCCACATCGGCGTGGTGCCCACCGACCCGAACCACGACCGCTACAAGATCATGCAGGACGCCTGCTATCAGTTGGCCGAGTACGCCGATTCCGTGGGCGCGCGCTTTGCTGTGGAGACCGGTCCCGAGACCTCGGCAGACCTCAAAAGGTTCCTGGACTCCCTGGGCGGCACCAAGGGCGTGGGCGTCAACCTGGACCCTGCCAACCTGGTCATGGTCACGGGGGATGATCCCGTGGCGGCTGTTCATAATCTGAAGGATTACATCGTCCACACCCACGCCAAGGACGGCGTCATGCTCCACCGCGGCAACCCCGAGTACATCTACGGCGTGGTGCATCCCGTGCCTCAGGAGTTCCAGGGCATCCAGTACTTTGCCGAGGTGCCTCTGGGTCAGGGCAACGTCCATTTCGATACCTACCTGGCCGCGCTGGACGAGATCGGCTACAAGGGCTTCCTCACCATCGAGCGTGAGTGCGGCGACGATCCCGTGGCGGATATCCGTCTGGCGGTGGAGCACTTGAACGCCGTGATGGGCAAGTAAGCCCTCTCCGTCACGCCCAATGGGCATGCCACCTCCCCCAGAGGGGGAGGCTTTGGATCGAAGAACCCCAAGACTCCCCCTCTGGGTAGCGAAGCGGCGACACGGTAGTGAATGACTGCCGGTGGCAGTCAGAGCCGTGTCGTGACCGAGCCGCAGCGAGACAGCTCCCGCCGCAGGCGGGTGAGAGGGCAACTCTTTCCGCCGTAGAGCATCTGAACTCCGTGATGGGAGTTTGACAGTCATCCCGTATAGCAAAGAACATGGATCCGCGGGCGCACACGTAGGTGCGCCCCTACCCCCGTGTTTTCGTTCGTTGCGTCCCCTGTCTTTGTTCATGCGGTAG
>JAFQOC010000093.1 GCA_017420845.1 Clostridia bacterium | reverse complement strand
CCGACTTCTTCCAGGTAGTCTCGCCCGTCTCAAAATCCGTGCGGGCAATACCGAACTTGAAATTGTAGGCGGCGGACCATTCGAAGTTATCCATAAGGCTCCAGAGATAGTAGCCGCGGATATCAAAGCCCTCGTCAATGGCCTTTTCCAGCCACTCCAAAAAGCCCGCGATATAGCGAATGCGGTCGTTATCGTGAATGATCCCGTCCTCAGCCACGGCCTCGGGTCCCTCATGATAGGTGCCGTTTTCGGTAATGTAGATGGGGCACTTGATGCCGTAAAGATCGTGGAGAAGGTGAATGGCGTCGTAAACAGCCTTGGGGTAATACTCCGTGCGGTTGTTCAGGAAATTACCGCCTTGAGAAAAATCCATCTGGGCCTGCTGATTGACGGTGACGGGTACGCGGTTGTAGACATTAAGACCAAAGTAGTCCAGAGGCTGTCGCGTCAGCTCAAAGTCGTGGGGCTCCATTTTCATGAGGGTGCCCTCTTTTTCCAGATGCTCCAGAATATAGTCGCTGTACCTCCCTGCCAGAATAGGGTCGGTATAGAACTTCCAGTTGCGCTCGTCCTGATCGATCATGAGGGCGATATCCTCTGGGGAATCGGTCAGCGCGTGGCGCTTCCAGATGTCAATCACCACACCGATCTTACTGCCCTTAGGATTCACGGCACGGAAAGCCTCCACTCCCTTACCGTGAGCAACAAGAATGTTATGCCGTGCCTGGTTGCCCCATGCCTCGTTGGTGTAACCCGGGGCGAATCCGCCGTGGGCGTAGCCGACGTAGGTGGCAATGGGTTCGTTGACTGTGGACCACATGGGAACAACGTCGCCAAAGGCGGTGAACATCTTATGAGCGTACTCACCGAACCACTCAATGGAGTCGCGGTTGACCCAGCCGCCCCTGTCCTCCAGCACCTGAGGAAGATCCCAGTGATAGAGGGTGACGTTGGGAATGATGCCGTTCTCGTTGAGAGATTCAATGACTCGCTTATAGTAGTCCATGCCCTTGTCGTTCAAGGGGCCAACGCCTTGAGGCAAAACTCTGGACCAGGAGATAGAGAATCGGTAGGAATTGACACCTAAAGCCTTCATGGATGCCAGGTCACGGTCAAAACGGTGGTAGCTGTCGCAGGCTACGGCAGGGGTGACGCCGCCATGCGTCTTGCCGGGCTTGGCAGAGAAGGTGTCCCAGATAGACAGCGTGCGGCCGTCGTCCAGAGCTCCGCCCTCGATCTGACCGGCGCTGGTAGCGGTGCCCCAGAGGAAATTTTTGGGGAATGGCATGGTTGTATTTTCCTTTCAAGAGGTTATTGAGTTACGATTTGGTCATGAAACAGACACCACGGCAAAGCCTCGGTATCGGGTGTGGCTGTAGCCGTGATCTCTCTACCCGTGATGGGGTGAGGGAAAGACAATCGGTAAGCCCACAGACCGATGAAGGGGGACTTTTCACGGCTCCCGTATTTGCCGTCACCAACGAGAGGTAAACCGCGTGAGGCGAACTGGATACGGATCTGGTGGGTACGTCCGGTATGGAGGCAAACACGAACCAGCGTATGGCCGTCGGGAAGGGTGGCGAGCACACGGTAATCCAGAACCGCCTCCTTGCTTCCCTTGCGCTTTCCGTCGGTTACAAACGCCTTGTTTTTTTGCTTATCATGAAAGAGAAAATCCGTCATCCTTCCCTCCTGCTCGGCAAGTGGAGCAGACAAAACGGCCAGATATTCCTTTCGGAACGCGGTGTGATCCTGTACCAGTCCACAAAGCTTAGCGGTGGCTTTGGGACTGAGGCCAAAGACCATAACACCTCCCGTGGGGGTATCCAGACGGTGAACAAGGCTTGTGGTCGGGTATAGATCTTGCAGAGCCGTGAGGAGGTCGGGCTGCCCCGAAGGATCCGGCTGGGAAGGAATTCCGGCAGGCTTACGGATCAGAAGAATATGAGAGTCCCGATAAAGCATATTCAGTTCCACGTTTTTCCTCCTTTCGGTTGGCTTCTCATTATTATACCACAGGCCATCCCCCGTGTCAATTCTTTTTTTCAGAATCCCTCGACTTTTCGGCAGGAGAGATGGCGGAGAACCACATCGAAAAAAATTTTGTTTTTCGGGAAATATTCACACGCAGTTCACGAATTTGGGCTATAATAACCGTAAGTATACGGGGTTTTGCCCCCTATCAAACCCTAAGGAGGATATACACCATGTTCTGCTTCCGTAAGAAAAAGAAGAACACCGCCAAGATCTTTGTGATCCTGGGTATCGTGATCGGTGTAGCTGCCGCTGCTGTCGGTGGTTACTTCCTGTTCACCAAATTCCTTAAGGACAAGCTCTGCAAGAAGAAGGCCTGCGATCAGATCGCGGACGAGGCTTGCGACTGCTGCGAGGAGACCTGTGACGCTTGCGAGGAGATCGAAGAGATCATCGAAGACGTCGAGGAGTGACCTGATAAAAACAGCCACCGATGTTCGGTGGCTGTTTTTTACTGTGCAAAACACCCGAAATAAGGCGAGGGATCATAATGGCTTATAGTGATCCCCATTCTGCTTGAGGCGGGACCACATAACGATGATGGCCTGGCTCGGTATGCCCAGCAGAAAGATCAACCAAAGCGCTCGGTCGGCAAAAAGTCGGATCGTCACAAAGGTCAAAATCAGAACAGACCACATGAGCAGGGAGATGATGAGGTAATTCCGTCTGCGGTTGAACCAGATGGTGTTCATAATGAGCCAAAGGACAAGGGAGGCGGGGACAGCGCAGGCGAAAACGATCCAATGGGAACGAACGTCCACCTCCGCAGTATCGAATACAAGAAACAAGGTCAAAGCGGCCAGCCAAACAAGCAAAACACTCATGCCCGTAACAAAGCCTCGCGTGCGGACGCTTTGCTGCCGCTTATGGTCAGGCATACTCTCCTCCTCCACAGGCGCGGGCTCCTCGTGAACAGCATGGAGAAGGTAATCCACGGACACGCCAAAGAGATCAGAGATCTGCTTGAGAACAAGAATATCGGGGACAGATTCCCCCCGCTCCCATTTTGAGATGGCTTTATCAGTATAGTTCAGCTTGGCGGCAAGATCCTGCTGGGTCATGCCCGCCCGGCGGCGCAGATCCGCAATATTCCGGGCGATGACGGCCTTCAGATCCTCCTGAACGGAGGTTACGGGGGTAGTGCTTTCCATTGGCTTCTCCTTTTGAGACGGTTTAGGCGAGTTCAATTGTTGATTTTACAATTTCTACTGTCAGTATAGCATAATTTTTAGCGATTGTCAAGAGCTTTTCTTTATTTCACAATGTTTTTTCGGATTTCTCGGTTCTGATTTTCAAATCAAAAGAAACGATCTCTACTGTCGGTAGAATGGCTACTCACTTGTTTTCTACCTGCTTTCTACCAAAGGTTTACCATTTTTCAACACAGTTTATTGACATTATCAAGAAAATCGTGTATAATGACCCCGTCAAAAGCCCATCCTCATGGGCAACCCACAAAGGAGTTTTTTCATGAGCAATTACGTAATCTTCACCGATTCCGCCTGTGACATTGTTCCCTCTCTGCTGGCAGAGTGGGGAGTGCACTGCGTGAGTCTGGCCTTCCGTTTCGACCATATTGACCGCGACTATCTCAATGACGATATGCCCATCAAGGAGTTCTACCAGAATATGCGCGACGGTCACGTTGCCAAAACCAATGCCGTCAACTCCGAAACCTTCCGTGCCACCTTCGAGCCCGTGCTGGCTCAGGGGCAGGATATTCTTTATCTGGGCTTCTCCTCGGGTCTCTCCACCACCTATCAGCAGGGTAAGGTGGCCGCCGAGGATCTGGCCGCCCAGTATCCTGATCGTAAGATCGTCACCATCGACACACTTTGCGCCTCCGCCGGTGAGGGCCTCCTGGTCAAGCTGGTTCTGGACCGCAAGAATGCCGGCGCTACTCTGGAGGAGGCCGCCGAGTACGCCCAGTCTCTGATTCCCCGATTGGCCCATTGGTTCACCGTCGAAGATCTGGTCTACCTCAAGAGGGGCGGCCGTGTATCTCCCGCTGTGGCTCTGGTAGGCGGTATGCTCAACATCAAGCCCATCATGCATGTGGACGATGAGGGCCACCTTATTAAGGTTGGCACCATCCGCGGCCGTAAGGCTTCCCTGAAGGCGCTGGCTGACAAGCTCTTTGAGACAGCCGAGGACGTAGCCGGCGGTACCTTCTTCATTTCTCACGGCGACTGTGAGGATGACGCCAATGCGCTGGCTGCCATGATCCGTGAGCGGGGCGGTAACGACATTCAGATCATCACCAACGTGGGCACCGTTATCGGCGCTCACTCCGGCCCCGGTACCATGGCTCTGTTCTTCCTGGCAAAGCAGAGATAAACCTTCCTTCCCCTTGGTTATCACGCTCCGTGCGATAACAAACAAGACGATGTGTTCCAAAACCTTTTTGCCGCAACGTCTTTCATAACAACCGGAAAACCACCGACGTAAGCCGGTGGTTTTTCGATTGATTGCCGATTTGACTAAATACAGCCAAATCAGATCTGACGCAGATCCTCCAGCTTTTCTGCCAGATACCTGGTGGTATCCGCCATGAATCGGGTAGCCACGGGAAGAAAATCCTCGGGATAACGAGCCAGAAACGCGTCGGATTCCATGGTGAATTCTCCTTGATATCCGATGTCTGCCAAGGCCTGTACAACGCTGTTCCAGTTGACGCGCCCCAGATACGGGATCGTGTGAAGGTCGTTTACGTAGTCCACGTCATGAACGTGAAGCGCGCCGAGACGGTCGTGACCCAGGACACGGATGGCATCCTCGGGTTCTCTGCCGCACAGAGCCACGTGACCGATATCCAGGCAGACCGTGAAATGCTCGGGGTCATTCAAGGTATCAAAGTAAGCAGCCAGCTCGTGGGGATTGGCGCAGACGTCGTCACAGATGCGGTGGGTGACGGGGTGGGTCTGCCACATATTCTCAATGGCGATCTTGATGCCGTGCTTGTCGGAGAGCGGAATAAGGGAGCGGTAGAAATCCATATTCATATCGAACAGCTCCCTCTCACGGCCGTAGTACCTTCCCTGCTGAAGGGGGTGGACCACGATCTGACGGACACCCAGCTCCTCGCAGAATTCAAAGACGCGGGGAAACGTGGGGATCAGAACCTTGGTGTAGTGATCGTAGCCACCGCCAAAGGGGGCGTGAGCCTGGTTGAAGACAGCTCCGCGGGCCTCGGCCTTGCCGCGAAGGGACTGAGCGGTCTCCTTCCAGTCATCGGCCAGCATGAAGCCGTTGTTACCGAACAGAGAAATATCCAAGGCGGGATAGCCTGCGTCCAGCATGGCGTCCACTGCGGCGTGGATCCCGAGTCGGGAGGCTAAATGGCAGGTCTGGCAGGAATACAGCATGGGCAGCACCGTCCTTTTTTCAGTTTGTTCCTTCATTATATCGACGAAAAGCTTTTTTGTCAAGCGATTTGTAAAAAAAACGCAAAAGTTTTGTATTATTGATTGACAAAATCTCACAAAACAGGTATAATATTTACCGGTATAGTCACCTATACCCGAGTCATTTCCCCGAAGAAAGGAAAACGAATATGAGCCATTGGATCCGTGCCGACGAAACACCGTCCGCCCCCCGATTCTACTATTTTGAAAAGCAATTCGATGCTCCTCAGGGAGCAATCCTGAAGGCCTCCTCCTGCGGTGACACCCGCTATCAGCTTTTCCTCAACGGTCATCTTGTTTGCGAGGGCCCCTGTCAGGGCTCCCAGTACGTGACCTACTTTGAGACAGAGGATCTCACCCCTTATCTGGTGGAGGGAAAAAACAAGCTTGTTGCCAAAGTACTGTACGTCACCGAGGGCTGGTTCATTTCGGTGTACCGCCGTTCTCACCCAGCCTTCTGGTTTGACGGTACGCTGACCGTGGACGGCGCGGAGACCTCCATCGGCACCGATGAGTCCTGGTCCTGCTTCCGCGAGGACGCCTGTTCCTTTATTGCGGGTCCCGGTTGCCATACCTCCATCCCGCCCTTCGAGGTCTGGAACGGTGCTTCCCGGCCTACCCCCGTGGTCTGCAAGAACTTCTATCAGCCCGATCTCAGTCGCAAGGGCTTCAACCTCTTCGGTCTGAACGATCCCTACGTCATGTCCCCCCGTCCCATCCCTCAGATGGAAACCGAGGCCGAAAAGCCTCTGAAGGCGGTTCGCACGGGCGATGGCTTTATCGAATTCGATACCGTCAAATACACCACAGCCAAGGTACATTTCACCTTCAAGGCCAAGGCAGGCACCCAAGTGCGCATCATCTACACTGAGTGCTATTCCGTTGCCAACGAGCAGGGGCATCGCTACAAGGCCAAGCGGGACGCCTACGATGATCCCACCGCCCGTATCGACGGCGTTTTTGACGTTCTGACCGCCACGGGTGAAGAGCAAACCTTCAACACCTTCTGGTATCGCTCCTTCCGCTTCGCTCGGGTGGAGTTTGAGGATCCCGACTGCGAGATCAAGAGCTTTACCTACGCCAATTATCACTACCCTCTGGACCTTGCGGGTAGCTTCTCCTGCTCCAACGACCGCTACAACGAAATGTGGGAGATCAGCCGCAATACCGTCCTTTGCTGTATGCACGAGATGTACGTAGATTGCCCCTACTACGAGCAGCAGCAGTACGATATGGACTCGGCTCTGGAAATGCTTTTCACCATGCGCATGGGCAAGGATCTTCGGATGCCCTTTAAGTCGGTCACCGATCTGGCTCACTCCCAGATTGCGGACGGCATGCTTCAGGCCAATTATCCCTCGGTCATGATCCAGATCATCCCCGATTTCACCCTGTTCTGGGTGCTGATGCTCCGTGATTACCTCCGCTACGCCGGGAATGCTCCCGCCGAGCTGGCCCGTGTCCGTGCCCTTATGGGTACCGTGGAGAAAGCCATTGATGCCTTTGAGCCCCACATGACCGATGAGGGGCTGATCGGGGTGACTCCCTACTGGCACTTCGTGGACTGGGTTCCCGGCTGGCACGTGGGTGTGCCCAACGGAGGCTTCACAGAGCCCATCACCATCACCTCCCTCATGTTTGCCGCCGCCTGCAAGGCCGCCGCTGAGCTGTGCGACGCCTTGAACCGTCCCGGCATGGCCTCCGACTACCGTATCCGCGCAGAGGCTATGATCGAGAACGTCAAAAAGACCTGCTATGATGCTGAGGTACAGTTGTTCCGTAATACCCCCAATACCAGAGAATACAGCCAGCACACCACCCTGTGGGCTATTCTGTCGGGAGCCGTCACAGGTGACGAAGCGGGCGCTCTCATGGATCGCACCTTCGACGGTCATGTGCCCGTAGCGGTCTGCTCCTTCTCTATGAATCACTACATGTTCCGTGCGCTGGAGCTGTCGGGCCGTTACGATCAGTACGCACCTAAGCAGCTGCAGGGCTGGGAGACCATGCTGGACCTCCATTGCACCACCTGGTGCGAGAATCCCGACTCTCCCCGTTCCGAATGCCACGGTTGGAGCTCTGCTCCCACTTATGAGTTCTCGGCTATGGTGCTGGGCGTGTATCCCACCGCCGACGGCTACCGATCTGTCCGTATCCAGCCAAACGTGGATTGCTATGGTCTGGATTGGGCAAAAGGCACCGTCCCCACCCCCATGGGGGAGATCGCAGTGGCATGGGAAAAGAAGGATGGGCAGGTCCTGCTGGACGTTACCCT
>JAFQOC010000092.1 GCA_017420845.1 Clostridia bacterium | reverse complement strand
TTTTGTCGGTGGTGCGGACTGGATAAAAGCCCCCCCGACACCGCCCCCATTCGCTTTTTGGTGCAGGGGGCTTCGCCCCCTGCACCCCCTTGCATGGTCGCAACCCAACGCACCGATAAACTGCAATTTGAAATTCCAAAAAAGCAAAAAATGATTTATCCGGGGGTATTACGCTTCATCCGCTCGCATACACTTGGGCGAGGTGATGCCTGTGTCTCTGCTTATGTCCGCCACACCAATTCTTCTTTTCTGCGTGGGCTTTTTCTATATTTTCCGTTTAGGTGGCTTTTACCTGCTCCACCCCCTTCGCTGTGTCCGCCTTTTATTTACCGGAAAGAGGAGCGACGGCATTTCTCCCTTTCGGGCTCTGACCGTGGCGCTGGCCGGAACCTTGGGGGTGGGGAACATTGTGGGCGTGGCCTCCGCCCTCTATCTGGGCGGGCCGGGAGCCGTTTTATGGATGCTGATTGCGGCTTTGGTAGCCATGGTACTCAAATACGCCGAGATCACCCTTGCTCTTCGCCATCGCCGCACCCTCCCCGACGGGAGCTCCACGGGGGGTGCCCCTTACTACATGGAGGACTGCCTGAAGCAACGAGGCTTTCCCCGCGCGGGGCGATGCCTGGCTGTTCTGTTTGCCGTTCTGTGTCTGGTCAACGCCGTTACCATGGGCAGCCTGCTCCAGATCAACGCCGTGTCCGGAGCCATGGAGGAGGGCTTTTCGGTGCCTCCCTTGGTGACGGGTGTCGGAATTGCCCTGCTGGCCACGGTCACGGTGCTGGGCGGTGCCCGACGCATATCCGCTCTGACTGAAAAGCTGGTGCCCTTCATGACGGTAGCCTTTCTGGTGGTCACCCTGGCGGTTTTGTACCTCCGTCGGGAGCGTATTCCCGGAGCGCTGGCTATGATTGGGCGGGACGCGTTGAATCCCGTCGGTGTGGGAGGCGGATTGGTGGGATTTCTCACGGCGCGTGGGGTACGCTTCGGGGTCATGCGGGGGCTGGTCTCCAACGAGGCGGGATGCGGTACCGCCCCCATGGCTCATGCGTCTGCCGATACCGACCTCCCTGCCCGACAGGGCCTTTTCGGTTTGGTGGAGGTGTTTGTGGATACGGTCCTGCTTTGTACCCTCACCGCTTTATGCATTCTGGTCAGCGACAGCGGCCCCGCCGCCTTTGGCGAGGACGTGACCCGCACCGCCCAAGCCGCCTTCTCCTCGGTGCTGGGGGGATGGGCGGGGGGATTCTTTGCTCTGTCCATTTTCCTGTTCGGGGTGGCTACGGTGATCTGTTGGGCTCATTACGGCATGACCTGCGTGGACTACCTGCTTCCTCACGGTCGTGGGCGCGGGGGTGGGAAGGGTTGCTATATCCTTTTGCTGACTGCGTCGCTCATTGTGGGGGCGGTTGCGACCCCCTCATTGGCTTGGGGCTTGGCGGACGTTGCCATTTCGCTCATGACGCTGTTGAATCTGATGGTATTGATGGCTCTGCACAGAGAGGTTGCGGAGGAAACGGAACTGTTGGAAATCAGGAACAAGATGGGAAAAATATGCATATCCTGTCAGCAAAAACACCCTGAAAGGAGCCAACCATGACCGCCCAACCAGCCATTCCCCGTCGATGCTTTGCCGCCTCCAACTCCGCCGAGGGCTTTCGCAATTATTACGGCGATATATTTACCGATGACCGTATAGACCGTCTCTACATTATTAAAGGAGGGCCGGGAACGGGGAAGAGCCACTTCATGCGGGTCGTGGCCCGTCATGCCCGAGGGCGCGGCTACGAGGTGACAGAATATCTCTGTTCCTCGGATCCAACCTCTCTGGACGGCCTTCTGTTGACCAAGGAGGGCTGTCCCACCGTAGGCCTTCTGGACGGTACTGCCCCACACGTTCGGGAGCCCTCCATTCCCGGGGCGCGGGACGAAATGGTGAATCTGGGAGATTTCTGGGATCCTCGGTGCCTGTCTGACCGACGGGATACCATCGCCGCCCTGGGGCGGAGCAAGGCCACCGCCTACTCTCGCGCCTACGCCTGCCTCAAGGGGGCGGGGGAGATGGACACGGTTGCTGAGTCGTTGGTGACCCCCTGTATCCATCAGGAGCGTTTGCATGCTCTGGCCTTCCGTATACTGCGCAGCCAGCCTGAAGGGAGGGGCTTTGAGGCCATTCCCGCCCTCCGACGCGCCTTGGCCATGACGGGGAAGCAAACTCTGCACAGCTTCGAGGCCGCCGCCTCCACCCTGATCCTTCCCGAGGACCATTACGGCATAGGCTATCGGCTGACCGCCTCGCTTTTATCCCTGTCCCGTGAACGGGGACATCGTGTCTACGTTTCCTACGATCCCCTTCGCCCCCGATTGGTGGACGGTCTGTTGTATCCCGACACGGGTCTTTGTATTCTCCTCGGTGGCACCTCTCCTTCGGAGGATATGCCTGTCCGCTCCTTGGCGCTTCGTCGATATGCCTCGCCTGAGGGCTTGCGCGCGGTTCGGGGGGAGCTTCGCCGTACCATCGCTCTGCGGGAGGAGCTGACAGCCGCCGCTCTCCGTCACATGTCCTTTGCCGCCGAGGCACATTTTCAATTGGAAAAGATCTATTCCGCCACCATGGATTTCCCGGCTAAGGAGGCGTTTACCGAGCGGTTCTGCCGCAAGGTGTTGGACTGAGCGGATTATCCCCTTTCAAATTTGGGTTTGTCGGTGCGTTGGGTTGCGGTAAAGCGGGGTGCAGGGGCGCAGCCCCT
>JAFQOC010000091.1 GCA_017420845.1 Clostridia bacterium | reverse complement strand
TGTCCCTCCAAGGTGTGGATTTTCAGCTTGCGGCGGCCTATACGGGCATCTTCTGTATGCTCGGTCACGCCTTCCCGTGCCAATACAAATTCAAGGGCGGGAAGGGTTTCCTCGTCTGCCTCTCCACCATGTACGTCATGGATTGGCGTGTGGGACTGATCGCAACGGGCATTATGGTGGCTCTCCTGCTGACCACGAAATACATGTCGCTGTCCACCTCGGTGGCTATGCTTCTCTGCCCGATCCTGCTGATCCCCTTCGGCGCGTCAGTTCCGGTTATTCTGATGGCCGCCGCCTGCGCCCTGTTCATGGCAGTCAGGCACAAGGAAAACTTTAAACGGCTGATAAAAGGAACTGAATCCAAATTTTCCCTCAAAGGAAAAAAGAAAGCGGCTGATGACAAAACGCAGGCATCTCCGGCAGCAGAATTGACGCAATCCAAATAATCCGAGGCAGAGCCGCGCGGAATATACCCATGTACAAGTAACGCACGGTGGCACTTGTGTATATATTTGTTTACTTTCCCGAAGAGAAGTTTTTACATTTTTTTCTTGCAAGAATCGACAAAAAATGATATAATTGCAGTAACGATATACAGCCTATAGGGAGAAACCATTTTGATGGAATACAGAGCAGGTATCGACATCGGCTCCACAACGGTCAAGCTTGTGGTGCTGGATGCCGAGGATCATATCATATACGGACAATACAGACGCCATATGGCGAAAACCCAGGAAACCCTTGCCTCTCTTTTGCGCGAGGCGATCGAAAGACTTGACGACTGCGCCCTGAAAGTGAAAATAACGGGTTCGGGCTCGATCAATCTCGGCAAAGCCCTGGGCATTGAATTTGTGCAAGAGGTGGTAGCGGTCGCGACGGCACTCAAAAAGGCCGCGCCGCAGACCGACGTCGCCATTGAGCTGGGCGGCGAGGATGCGAAGATCATCTATTTCACGGGCGGTCTGGAGGAGCGCATGAACGGTGTTTGCGCGGGCGGAACAGGTTCCTTCATCGATCAGATGGCGGCTCTCTTGCAGACCGATGCCGCGGGGCTGAACAGAGCCGCCGCGCATTACAAAGAAATCTATCCCATCGCCGCCCGTTGCGGTGTGTTTGCCAAGACCGATATTCAGCCGCTCATCAACGAGGGCGCGACCACCGAGGACCTTGCCGCGTCCATTTTTCAGGCGGTGGTCAACCAGACCATTTCGGGACTCGCCTGCGGAAAGCCCATTCGCGGAAACGTGGCGTTCCTTGGCGGTCCGCTTCACTTTATGCCCGAGTTGAAAAAGGCGTTCATCCGCACCCTGAAGCTGACGGATAAAACCACCGTCGATCCCGAAAACTCTCACCTGTTTGCGGCAATGGGCGCGGCACTTGAGGCCGAGAATGAATGTGCTGTTTCCGCAGGTGAGCTTATGGAACGACTCTCTGCGGGCGTCAAGGTCACCTATGAAATGCCTCGCCTCGAGCCTTTGTTTGCAACAAACGAGGAATACACGGCATTCAAAGCGCGTCACGAGACGGCAGTACTGCCCAAGGGCGACCTTTCTACATATAACGGAAATGCCTTCCTCGGTATCGACGCAGGCTCTACCACCACCAAAATGGTGCTTATCGGTACGGACGGTCAGCTTCTGTTTTCTTTTTACGCCAATAATAAGGGCGATCCCATCAAGACCGCCAAGGAAGCCATCGGCAAGCTGAGGGAAAGAATGCACGACGGTATTCACATTGTTCGTTCCTGCTCCACGGGCTATGGCGAGGCGCTTCTCAAATCCGCCTTTTCCCTGGACGAGGGAGAGGTGGAAACCATTGCCCATACGACAGCGGCGTCCTTTTTTGACAAGAACGTCGACTGCGTACTGGACATCGGCGGTCAGGACATGAAATGCATCAAGCTCAAGGGCGGTGCGGTGGATACCATATTGCTCAACGAGGCTTGCTCCTCGGGATGCGGCTCCTTCATTGAAAACTTTGCCAATTCTCTCGGCTTTACCGCCGAGGACTTTGCAAAGGAAGCCCTGTTCGCAAAGGCTCCCGTTGATCTCGGCACCCGTTGCACCGTCTTTATGAAATCCAACGTCAAGCAGGCGCAAAAGGAGGGCGCATCCGTTTCGGATATTTCGGCGGGCCTTGCCTACTCGGTGATCAAAAACGCGCTGTATAAGGTCATCAAGCTGGCGGACGCGAAGGATCTCGGACGGCACATCGTGGTACAGGGCGGCACCTTCCATAATGAAGCCGTTCTTCGCGCTTTCGAAAGGATCGCAGGAGTTGACGCCACCTGTCCCGATATTGCGGGACTTATGGGAGCGTTTGGTGCGGCTCTGATTGCAAAGCAGAATTACCACGGTAAGCCCACCGAGATGCTCTCTCTTGATGAAATAGCGGAGCTGACCTATACGGCAACAAGCCGACGCTGCGGCGGATGCTCCAATAACTGTATGCTGACCGTCAACCGTTTCTCAAACGGGCAGAGCCATATCACAGGCAACCGCTGTGAAAAAGGCACCGGCAACATGGTTGGCCGAAAAAAGGCCCCGAATATGATGGAATACAAGCGCAGGCGAATTTTTGACTATGAGCCGCTTGACGAAAAAGAAGCGCCTCGCGGTGTCATCGGTATTCCGAGGGTGCTGAATCTGTACGAAAACTATCCGTTCTGGGCGACCTTCTTCCGTGAGCTGGGCTTCCGTGTCGTGCTCTCTCCCTGGTCGAGCAGAAAGATCTACGAGTTGGGTATGGAGTCGATCCCGTCCGAATCGGAGTGCTACCCCGCCAAGCTGTCCCACGGTCACGTGGAATGGCTGATCGCCCAAGGCATCAAAACCGTATTCCACCCCTGCGTCTACTACGAGCACAAGGAAATCACCACGGCGCAGAACCAGTACAACTGCCCCATCGTCGTCTCCTACGCGGAAAACATAAAAAATAACGTAGAAGCCATTACGCGCGGTGACGTTCGCCTCGTCCGTCCGTTTATGGCCTTCACCACCGAAAAGATCGCCGCCGACCGTTTGGTAACCATTTGCAAAGAGGAATGGAGCATCCCCGAAAAAGAGGTCAGAACCGCTGCTCATGCCGCATGGCAGGAGCAACAGAAAGCAAAATCTGACATTCAGGCAGAAGGAGCTCGCTTACTTTCTGACATGCAAATGAACGGTGGCAGCGGCATTGTCCTCGCGGGTCGCCCGTACCATATTGATCCCGAGATCAACCACGGTATTCCCGAGCTGATCGCCTCCTACGGCTTCACCGTGTTTACCGAGGATAGCTTGCCCGTTGACTGCTCACCCGAGAGGCCCTTGCGCGTGCTGGATCAATGGGTATACCATTCCCGGCTGTATGCCGCCGCTGAATTCGTGCGATGCCGCGACGATCTGGAGCTGATCCAGCTCAACTCCTTCGGTTGCGGCCTGGATGCGGTGACCACCGATCAAGTGAACGAGATACTGGAAGGCAGTAACAAGCTCTATACGGTGCTGAAGATCGACGAGGTGAACAATCTGGGCGCGGTGCGTATCCGCATCCGCAGCCTGATCTCTGCCGTACGGATGCGCCGCAAGCAACATATTCAGGCAGATCCAAAGCCAACCGCTTACCACCGTACCGAATACACGCAGAGGATGAAGGACGAAAACTATACCATTCTCGCGCCCCAAATGCTGCCGATCCACTTTGATATTCTCGAGCCTGTGTTCCACAAGCACGAATACAATCTGGAAGTCCTGAAAAACGATAACCGCAAGGCCATTGACACGGGACTGAAATACGTGAACAACGACGCCTGCTTCCCGTCCATCACGGTTGTGGGTCAGTTTATGGAGGCCGTCACCTCGGGACGGTACAATACCGATAAGCTGGCCATCTTCATGACCCAAACGGGCGGTTGCTGCCGTGCATCCAATTACATCGGCTTCATCCGACGCGCGTTGGATAAGGCAGGATATTCACATATTCCCGTGATCTCGCTCAGCATGGGCGGGCTTGAAAAGAACCAAGGCTTCAAGCCGACGGCCGCGCTCATCAAGGATGCCGTGTACGCCCTCCTGTACGGAGATCTCATCATGCGTTGCCTGTACCGTGTCAGACCCTACGAGCTGACCGAGGGCTCCGCAAACGAGCTGAGGGACGCGCTGATTCAGCGCTGTATTTCGTCCTTGACCGATAGGAAGAACCAAACAAGCTTCCGCAAAATGTGCAACATCATCGTTCAGAGCTTTGATACCCTTCCCATCAACGAGGAGGTGAAAAAGCCTCGCGTCGGAGTCGTCGGTGAGATACTCGTCAAATATATGCCGCTGGCCAACAATCACCTTGTAGATCTCCTGGAACGGGAGGGGGCCGAGGCTGTCGTTCCCGATCTGATCGACTTTATCAATTACTGTATGCTCAACGCCCGCTACAAGCGGAAATACTACGGTCGGTCCAGAAAGAGCGTCGTTGCCTCCGACGCGGTTTTGACGATCATCAAAAAGCTTCGGGGTCCTGCCATGGATGCTCTGAAAAAAAGCAAGAGGTTTGACGTTCCCGCTCCCATCGAGGAAATTGCCGAAATGACAAAGCCCTTTCTGTCCCTTGGAAATCAGTACGGTGAGGGATGGTTCCTCACGGGCGAGATGGTGGAGCTGATCACCCATGGCACACCGAATATCGTGTGTATTCAGCCCTTTGCGTGTCTGCCCAATCACGTGGTGGGCAAGGGTGTGATCAAAAAGCTCCGTGAAGCCTATCCCCGAGCAAATATCGTTGCTGTAGACTACGATCCCGGAGCCAGCGAGGTAAATCAATTAAACAGAATCAAGCTCATGCTGTCTGCCGCAAAGGCGCAGATGTAAAAAACTAAGAACACTTGAAATAGGATACAAAAACAGGAATACGGCATATTTCAAAAGAAATATGCCGTATTCCTGTCATGCTGTCCTTTAGCACCCGAGGCCGGTGCGATCGGATTTTTTACGTGTATCGGATCAGTTATCGGAGGCCGTCTTGCCTTTCTTCTTTTCCTTGACCGCCTTCACGATCTGAGGCAGATACAGCACCACCAGATACACCACAAGGATCACCACCGCCACGTACATATACCAGTAGGGATGGGGGATGATGTTCCAGAACAGGAAGAAGATGGAGGTAGTGGGCTCCATGGAAAACATATAATTAAAGGTAAGAACCTCCCCCGCCCAGTCCACGATGTTGTTGACGGCGCAGTAGTGGTTCAGAGCCAGATTGATGAAGTGCACCACGGTGTAGATGGCCACGGTAAGCCCCACGGTCACGGGGATGCACCTGTAGTCCTTCTTGATGTAGCCGAAGACGAAGAGGTAAACCGTCACAGCGAACTCAAAGACGTGGGGGATATAATAAATGAAGAAAGCCGCCGAGGGAATCTCGTAGCCCGCCTGGGCGTCGGAGAAGATCAGGGCGAGGATGGAGCCGAGGCACCATACCAGCAGGAGGTTGCCCACGTACTTGTTCCTGGTGATGACCGCGATGGGCAGCATGAGGGCCAGAATGGAGCACATATGGAAGGGCAGGTACTCCAGAGGAGATCCCCACGCCGCCAGATTGTAGATGATGGCCACAATGCCCGAAAAGGACAAAACCAGGATGGTGTAGTACCGCACCCGCTCGGGCAGATACTTCAACAGGAAATACACGCCCACAATGATGGCCGCGGCGATGGCAAGGGTGATCAGATGAACGGTCTGAAAGGGAGTGCCCCACATCAAAGGATTATCCGACATCACATATCTCCATTTCCAAAAAAATGACCCGCAGGAAATGGCGCGGGTTTCGACACTCTCATTATACCACCAAAAAGATATTTTGTAAACCCCTGAATTGTGACTCTTTTTGACACACATTGTGAACCGAATATGAAGTCTTCCGCGCAAGCTGTTTTTTTCGCCCTTGTACGCCTTTCTTTTTGGGGGAAAATTGTTTTTTTCGCGCAAAAACCGTTGCAATTCAGTGGGATTTATGGTATACTGTACCCGTACCCCTCCACGGGGAAATTGAGCAAAAGGACGGTACCGCTCCATGAAATCGACCCGTAAAGACATCGCCTTGATTCCCAATATCCATCCCTATACCACTCCCGAGGCCATTCCTGTGACCTATACCATAGGCGGTAAAACCTACTACGGCTTCCCCTCTGTCTGGGGGCCCAAAGCCGTCCGCCGTCGCATCGACTCCTGCATCTACGAGACAGTCATCACCGCCTCCACCCCCGAGGGTCTGACCCTCCGCGCCGAATGCACCGAGTTTCGTGACTATCCCGTGGTAGAATGGGTCATGTATATCACCAACGACGGTCAAGAGAACTCCCCCATCATTTCGGACTGGAAGCTGGACATGACCGTCCCCTGCGCCGCTCCCACCCTGTACCACGGTAACGGCGACACCTGCACCCCCGACGGCTACGAGTGGTGGACCGATCCCGTCACCGAGGAGGGTATTGTCAAGCAGCCCTGCGGCGACGGTACCCCCTGTAACGGTGCATTCCCTTATATGAGACTGTTGGGCCGTGAGAACGGCATCAATATCGCCGTGGGCTGGTCGGGTACGTGGAATCTCACCGCCAGGGCCGAGACCGTAGGCGACCATGAGGTGGTGCGTCTCACTGCAGGACAGGCCACCTTCCGCTCCTATCTGTTGCCCGGTGAGACCGTCCGTACCCCCCGTCTGACCCTTCAGGTCTTTGACGGTGGTGAGGATCTTCCCGCAGGCCTGTCTCTGGACGATAAGGGCCGCAACCTCTGGCGCTCCTTCTACATGGACCACATCCTTCCCCGGGAGGACGGCCACCCTCTGGACCCCAAGCTGGTGCTCCACACCTGGATGATCGACGGCCTCCCCGAGTTCTGCGGCGTCACCGAGGAGAATCAGCTCTCCGCCATCGACACCTATCTGGAGAAGGGTCTCAAGCCCGACATCTGGTGGATCGACGCAGGCTGGTATCCCTGTAACAACGACTGGCCCACCACGGGCAAC
>JAFQOC010000090.1 GCA_017420845.1 Clostridia bacterium | reverse complement strand
CTGTGTAGGTTCTGGGGGCGAAGCCCCCAGAACCCCCTTGCATGGTCGCAACCCAACGCACCGATAAACAGCAATTTGATTGTCTGCCCAACCCTGTCGCATTTCGTGCGAATCTAACAAATCTGCGCAAACTCTCCCCACTTCCTCCTATTAAATATGGCAAACTGCCGAAAATGCAAAAAGCGACAAAAAAACCGCAAAAAAGGTTGCCTTTTCTTATGCGTTTGTGGTATAATAGACTATGTCTGGGAATCTGCCCATTTTCAAAAAGACAAGGAGGAGAAACACCGTGCTGGATCTGCAAAGAGCGGGGATGTGGAAGCGTCTGTCCGCGGCCCTTTTCGACGCCATCATACTCTTCACCGTCATCGTCGGCATGGCACTGCTCCTGTCTACCGTACTGAATTACGACGGCTACGTCACCCGTCTGGACGGGCTGGAGCAGAAATACGGCGAGAAGTTCGGGGTGGACCTGAACATCACCGCAGAGGAGATGGAAAAGCTCACCAAGGAGGAGCTGGCCGTCTATGAGGCCGCCGACAAGGCCTTCGGAGCCGACCCCGACGTGGTTTATACTTACAATATGATGCTCAGCATGGCGGTGGTCATCGTCACCTTCTCCATCCTTCTGGGCTACCTCCTGCTGGAATTTCTGGTGCCCCTGCTCTGGAAGAACGGCCAGACCTTCGGGAAAAAACTCTTCGGCATTGCGGTTATGCGTGTGGACGGTGTCCGTCTGCCCGCTATCCTGCTCTTTGCCAGAACCGTGCTGGGTAAGTTTACCATCGGCACCATGATCCCCGTGTACGTGATCATTATGATTATTTTCGGCCGTCTGGGGATGTTCGGTACCGTCATCATCGGCGCTTTGCTTTTGGTACAGGCCATCCTGTTCTTCGGTACCCGTGATCACACCCCCATCCACGACAAGCTGGCAGGCACCGTTACGGTGGATCTTGCCTCCCAGATGATCTTCGAGTCCCCCGAGGCGCTGCTGGAATATAAAAAGCGTATCCACGCCGAGTCTACTGAACGGCGCGAGCGGTGATTTCCCGTCCCCGAAGTCCGCTCTCGGCGAACTATGCCACCGAGCGCGGGAAGTATCCATTCGTTTCAATTTTTTGAAAATAAAGAACATTCAGGAAGGATGATTCGCACATGAAAGTTGTATTGCAAAATCTCACCAAGGTCTTCCCCTCCCGTAACAAGAAATCGGGCGAGGAGGTGGTGGCGGTCAACGACTTCACCTTTGAGATCCCCGACGGTAAGCTGATCGGACTTCTGGGCCCCTCGGGCTGCGGCAAGTCCACCACTCTGTACATGATCAGCGGACTCCAGAAGCCCACGGGCGGTAAGATCTTCTTTGGTGACGACGACGTCACCGAGCTGTCCGCCGAGAACCGCGGCGTGGGTCTGGTGTTCCAGAACTACGCTCTGTACCCCCATTTGACGGTGAAGCAGAACATCATGTTCCCCCTGGAGAATCTCAAGGGTGCCGATAAGCTCCCTAAGCAGAAGATGATCGAGCGCGCCTACGAGGCCGCAAAGCTGGTGCAGATCGACAACCTCATGGAGCGTAAGCCCTCCGAGCTGTCGGGCGGTCAGCAGCAGCGCGTGGCCATCGCGAGAGCTCTGGTCAAGATGCCCAAGGTCCTGCTCCTGGATGAGCCCCTGTCCAACCTGGACGCCCGTCTGCGCCTCCAGACCCGTGAGGAGATCCGCCGCATCCAGAAGGAAACCGGTATTACCACCATCTTCGTCACCCACGACCAGGAGGAGGCCATGTCCATCTCGGATATGATCGTGGTCATGAAGCTGGGCGTGGTCCAGCAGATCGGCGCGCCTCAGGCGGTGTACGACGATCCCACCAACCTGTTCGTTGCCAAGTTCCTGGGTACCCCTCCCATCAACGTCTTTGAGGGCGAAGTCAAGGCAGGGAAGCTGTATATCGGCGCCGCCGCCGTTTTGGACGTCCCCGGCGTCCAGGATCAGCCCGTCTACGTGGGCATCCGTCCCGAGGGCTTCATTCCTACGGCGAACGGACCTCTGACCTGCAACCTCAGCGGCGTGGACGTCATGGGCCGCGACGTGTCCCTGGTCACCACCCATTCCGCTTCTCTCAACCCTGTCGTCCGCTCCATCGTGGACGCCGACGCCGCCAAGAACGCAAGCGGCATCACCGTTTCCTACTCCCTCAAGCCTCATAAGGTATTCCTCTTCAACAAGGAGACCGAGGAGCGCGTGTATTTCGAGGTGAAGTGATATGGTAGAAAGCAAGCATAAATGGAAAGCGTGGCTGTACCTCGCTCCCGCGTTGGTGCTGCTCCTGATCTTTACGGTATGGCCCATTATCAACACCCTGCGTATTGCCTTCCTGGACGGCTACAATATGCTTGGCTCGGTGGGCGGCGAGACCTATAGCTTTGGTATCAAGAATTTTACCGACGTGCTGGACGAGTACAGCGGATTCAAGGAGGCTCTGACCAACACCATGCTCCTGACGGTGCTGACTGTGCCCCT
>JAFQOC010000089.1 GCA_017420845.1 Clostridia bacterium | reverse complement strand
GGTGGTGGAGCAGAACGGTATGAAGGTGGGACGTATGTCGGAAATGGTGGGCGCCTTTCGGGTGGTGCTCTTCTGTCCCGAGCATCTGTCTCTCATTCAGGGAGGACCCGAGCTGCGGCGCAATTATCTGAACGTAGCCCTGTCCCAGCTTCGCCCCCTGTACCTCCAATCCCTCCAGCGCTATAATAAGCTGCTCAAGGAGCGCAACGCTCTGCTCAAGCGCGCTTCCGAGGATATGTCCACCTTCAGGGCCACAGAGCCCATGTGGTCGGCCCAGCTGGCCCGTGAGGCTGCCGTTGTAACGGTCCACAGAGCCCGCTACGTGAGGCAGATCGGCGATCACATCCGTTCCTGCTTCGCCGATATGATGACGAAATATGAGGGTGGCAACGAGATCCCTGAGCTCACCTATATTCCAACGCTGGGAAGAGAATGGCTGGAGTCCCATGGGGATGATCCCGATCTCTTCACCGATCACAGGCGTCTGGAGGAACGGTATCTGGAGCTTCTGTCCACCCGTCATGACCGCGAGATCGGCGCAGGAGCCACGCTGTGGGGGATACACACGGATGACCTTCGGATCACCCTGAACGGCCGTCCTGCCCGTTTATACGCCTCTCAGGGGCAACAACGGTCTCTGGCCCTGGCTATGAAGCTGGCGGAGGGGTGGGTCTCGGCCTTTGAGTCCGGCGGAGATATGCCGGTCTTCCTCTTTGACGACGTGCTCTCCGAGCTGGATACCCACCGACGGGAGTACCTGGTCAGCGAAATGAAGGGCAGACAGGTCATTATGACTGCCTGCGACCCCTCAGCGGCTGATTTCGGTGACAGTAACAGCGATACCGTCAACCTCATCCGGGTAAAGGATGGGGTCTATACCCGAAAGGAGAATTGAGGGTATGTATTTACACATTGGCAATCAGATCAACATCCGGGAGCGGGACATCATAGGTATATTTGATGCCGACCGTACCACCACCTCCTGGATCACCAGAAAATATCTCTCGGAGGCCCAGAAAAAGGAGCTGGTCTCAGCGGCAAACGACGAGATTCCCAAATCTTTCGTCCTCTACCGTGACAGGCGGGACGGTCGTCTCAAAATTTATTTTTCTCAGCTCTCCACGTCCGCCCTCTTCGGCCGCATGAACAGCTTTGGCGGCGAGGACGGCTGCGCTCCCGGTAAGTGATCCCCTCGGGGAAACATTTCCATTACGGGCGTTTACGGAGCTTCCCGACGGTGCAGTACCGTCATACGAAAACAGAATCATACGGGTCCGCGGGAGGGCTTCTCCTTCCCATTGGATCCCCCATTTCAGAAAAGGAAATTGAAACATGGCTGACATTGAGAAGAACCAAGTAGAAGCGTCGGAAGAGGTTGTATACGACGAAAAACAGATACAGGTATTGGAAGGCCTGGAGGCGGTGCGCAAGCGTCCCGGCATGTACATCGGTACCACCTCCATCCGCGGTCTGCATCATCTGGTCTATGAGATCGTGGATAACTCCATCGACGAGGCCCTTGCGGGGTATTGCGACAAGATCGAGGTCATCATCAACGAGGGGAACAGCATTACCGTTGTGGACAACGGCCGCGGTATTCCCTGCGGTATTCACCCCAAGCAGGGCATTCCCACCCCCGAGGTGGTCTATACCATCCTCCACGCCGGCGGAAAATTCGGCGGCGGCGGCTACAAGATTGCGGGCGGTCTCCACGGCGTGGGCGCCTCGGTGGTCAACGCCCTGTCGGAGTGGCTGGAGCTGGATGACGCGGTGGACGGTCAGCACTACACCGAGCGATTTGAAAGAGGCCACGTGGCCCGCGCCTTCAAGTGCGAGGGTGCCTCTCCTGACAGGCCCCACGGTGTGAAGGTGACCTTCAAGCCCGACCCCACCATCTTTGAGGAGACGGTATTTGAGTACGATACCCTGCTCAAGCGTCTGCGTGAACAGTCCTTCCTCAACGCCGGTGTCCGTATCGTCCTGCGAGACGAGCGTCAGGCTGACGAAAACGGCAATTTCCGTGAGGACGATCTCTGCTTTGAAGGCGGTATCCGCTCCTTCGTCAGCTTCCTCATTGAGAACAAGCACGCCGACCCCATCCACGATAAGGTCATCTACATGAAGGGCGAAAAGGGCACCAGCATTGCCGAGATCGCCATGCAGTACAACGATAGCTACGAGGAGATCGTCCAGACCTTTGCCAACAACATGAATACCATTGAGGGCGGTATGCACGAGACCGGCTTCCGCTCGGGCCTGACCCGTGCTATCAACGAGTACGGCCGCAAGGCGGGAATTCTGAAGGGAGACGATAAGCTCTCGGGCGAGGACGTCCGTGAGGGTCTGTGTGCCATCGTGTCGGTGAAGCTGGAGAACGCCCAGTTTGAGAGCCAGACCAAGGCTAAGCTGGGTAACTCCGAGATCCGTACCTTGGTGGAGAATACCGTCAACACCAAGCTGGCCGAATTCTTTGAGGAGAACCCCCAAGTGGGCCGCGTCATCATTGACAAGGCTTTGGCCGCGTCGAGAGCCCGTGAGGCCGCCAGAAAGGCCAGAGAGACCAGCCGCCGCACAGCCCTGTCCGAGGGATCGTCTCTGCCCGGTAAGCTGGCTGACTGCCATGAACGCAACGCCGAGCTCACCGAGCTGTACCTGGTTGAGGGAGACTCCGCAGGAGGCTCGGCCAAGTCGGGCAGAAACTCCCGATTCCAGGCCATCCTTCCCCTGCGCGGTAAGGTGCTGAACGTGGAGAAAACCCGTCTGGATAAGGTTTACGGTAACCCCTCCCTCCTGCCCATCATCCAGGCCATCGGCTGCGGCATCGGTGAGGAATTTGACATTGGTAAGCTCCGCTACGGTAAGATCATCATCATGGCGGATGCCGACGTGGACGGTTCACACATCCGTATTCTTATTCTGACCTTCCTGTTCCGTCATATGAGACAGCTCATCGAAGGGGGACACGTCTACTTCGCTCAGCCGCCTCTCTACAAGATTACCAGAAAGAACAGCAAGAACAACAACGATGCCCGCTACGCCTTCTCGGACGAGGAGAGGGATCGCATCATCGCCGAAATGGGCGGCCACAACATTGAGGCCAGCCGCTATAAGGGTCTTGGTGAGATGAACGCCGATCAGCTCTGGGAAACCACCATGGATCCCACCACCCGTACCCTTTTGAAGGTTACCATTGATGACGCCATCGCCTGCGACGCCATGTTCTCCCTGCTCATGGGCGATAAGGTGGAGCCTCGCCGTCAGTTCATAGAGGAAAACGCAAAATTCGCCGAGAATCTGGATATATAATATACGGACAGATCACATTACAGACGTAACCTGTTCTGTGGAAAACAAGGCGTTTTTCTGGACGTTTCCATTCCAAAATTTTGTCAAAAAAATGAAAAATCTTTGCCCGTCAAGGAGTTTTCAAAATTTCCGTTTCTGACTTTTCCACAGAATTTCCCACACGCTGTGGAAAAGTCCTGAAGAACGGCTTTACATGTACATTTTACATCTAATCGGGATTAAAAAAGTCTACTATTTTTCTTGAAAATAGGAAAAAATGAGAAAATGTCGTCGCTATGTCGTTGAAATGTCGTTGATGATTATGAAATTTGTTACCAAGGGACGACAAGATGTGGGATTGTGAAGAGAAGTTATCCACAGGGTGTGGATAACTGTGTGGAAAAGTACGCCGAAAACACGGTAAAAAATGAAAAAGTGTTATGGCGTAGCGAAAATTTTCTCATACCGTCACCTTGTGGAAAAATGCGGGAAAAATGGGGGTAAGCCCTTGGATGGATGTTGAAAAAACCTCGAAAACCCTTGGAAAACCTGTTTTTTCGGTATCAGTTGATGAGTTATGCGACGACAAATATTTTCCACAACGACATAGGTACGACATTTTCACAGCATAAAATCTATAAAAAGCCTGTACAGGCAAGGAAAATACCTGTTTTTACACGGATTTCGGGAGGTGAGCCGCATCAAGCATAAATTTTTTATCGTATGTTTGAGCTTGGCTCTGGCTATGGCTCTGTTTACGGGAGTTTTCGCCGTCATGGGATGGGGATCCCTCCTGCGTGACGTGGGCTCGGCTGTGCTCTACCCCTTCCAATGGGCGGGAGCCAAAGTCAGCTACGCCCTCTCGGGATTCGGGGATTACTTCACTGACCTGAAGGATCTGCAAAGTGAGATCGACTCACTTCGGGCTGAAAATGAATCCCTGCGGTCCGAGCTTGTGGATGCCGAAATACTGGCGGATGAGCAGGCTTGGCTGTACCACTACCTATCGGTCAAGGAGGAGCACGGAGATTATGCTTTGTGCGCCGCCTCGGTCATATCCTCCTCCTCCGCGTCCGGAGAGGGAGGGAGCTATGCCACAGAGCTGACCCTGAATAAGGGGACCTCCTCCGGAGTCAAGGTCGGTATGCCGGTGATCACCCCTCTGGGACTGGTTGGGGTGGTGGTGGAGGCAGGGCTTCATCACTGTCGGGTGTCCACTCTTCTGGATACCTCGGTATCCGTGGGAGCCGTCACTACCAGAGCCACCGAAAACGGTCTTTGTGAGGGAGATCACGCACAGCTCCACAACGGCCATGCCACTTTGCGGGGACTCTCCGAGGAGGCAGACGTGGAAATCGGAGATCTGGTCGTGACCAGCGGACGGGGAAGCGTATACCCCTACGGTATTCCCATTGGCCGTGTGGTCAGTATCTCTGCCAATGCCTTCAGTCGCACCACCGAGGCTACCGTGAAGCCCCTTACGGATTTTACGGATCTGTCTCAGGTCGTGATTATGACCGACTACATCCACTACGTGGACGGCTATGAAACGCCGGGAGGTGACCCGTGAATCGGCCGGGGACACGGAAGAGCATCCATTACACCCCCATGGGCTCGGGCAGACGGGTGCTTGCAGAGCAGATCAAGCTCACGGCGGTTCTGGCTCTGACGGGATTGATGCTTCTGGGAATGGAGACAACGGTTCTGTCGAAGATCACCATTCCATTATTCGGTTGGCAGGCCGCCGGACCGGCCCTGGGATTGCTTTTGACCATGGCTGTGGGATTTCTTTACAGCGAGAGGGAAGGAGCGGTGCTGGGACTTTATGTGGGGTGGTTGGCTGACGCGTCGATCAGCGGCGACAGCATGATGCTTTATCCCATCCTGTACGTGATCTGCGGATACATGTCGGGAACCGTGGGGAAGCGGCGTTTGGCTCATAATCTGCCCTCCTTCGTGGTGTTCGCCTTTGTAGGCGGAGGATTGAACCTCTTGTGGGCTCTGATAGAGGCCTCTGCTTTCCCGGGCGGACTGCCTCCAACGGTCTGGATCTGGAAGGGGTTGGTCCCTGCCTGGGTACTGACGGTTCTGTTCTCACCGGCAGTCTATGGACTGGTGCGTGGGGAACAGTGGATGCTGAAGCCGCGATCGTAAGGAAATATGAGTCTCAAAACCAACATTAAAATTTACATTCGACAACTAAAACTTTCATGGAGATAAAAGCATGAGCAAGAAGAAAGAGAGAGAGCTTGCACGGGAAAACGAGTGCATTCTCTTTGAAAATCAGAAGATCGTAGACGTTAACATGGAGCATGAGGTGAAGAAATCCTTCATCGAGTATTCCATGTCTGTCATCATCTCCCGCGCCCTGCCCGACGTTCGTGACGGCATGAAGCCGGGTCAGCGCCGTGTGCTCTACACCATGTACGAGGACCATCTGACCCACGACAAGCCCTTCCGTAAGTCGGCCACCACCGTGGGTGCGGTACTGGGTCGTTACCATCCCCACGGTGACAGCTCGGTGTACGGAACCATGGTACACCTGGCTCAGCCCTTCTATATGCTGCATCCCCTCATTGAGGGTCAAGGTAACTTCGGCTCGGTGGACGGTGACCCCCCTGCCGCTTACCGTTACACCGAGGCGCGCATGGAGAAGATCGCCGCTGAAATGGTGCGGGATATGGATAAGAGCGTGGTCAATATGGTGCCCAACTTCGACAACAGTCTGAAGGAGCCTGAGGTCCTGCCTGCCCGCTTCCCCAATCTCCTGGTCAACGGCTCCATGGGTATCGCCGTCGGTATGGCCACCAATATCCCCACCCACAATCTGGGTGAGGTTATTGACGCCACGGTTTACCGCATGGAGAATCCGGATTGTTCCATCCCCGAGCTCATGCAGTTCATTCAGGGCCCCGACTTCCCCACCTACGGTACCATCTACGGCACCAATGGCATCAAGGAGGCTTACCTCACGGGTAAGGGCCACATCATGGTCCGCGCCACCGCCGAGGTGGAGGAGGACAAGCGGCAGATCGTGGTCACCGAGATTCCCTACGGTGTCAACAAGAGTATGCTCTGTGCCGCCATCGGTAATCTGGTCAAAGAAAAGCGGGTGGACGGTATCTCGGATATCCGCGACGAGTCCGACCGCAACGGTATGCGTATTGTCATCGACCTCAAGCGGGAGGTCAACGGCCACGTGGTGCTCAACCAGCTCTACCGCTATACTCAGCTCCAGGATACCTGCGCCGTCAATATGCTGGCCATTGTCAAAAACGAGCCCAAGGTGCTCAACCTTGCACAGATCCTGGATTACTACATTCAGCACCAGGAATCGGTCATTACCAATCGTGTGAAATACGATCTGGCCGCCGCCTTGAAGGATGCCCATATCTACGAGGGCTATAAGCTGGCTATTGACAATATTGACGAGGTCATTTCCATCATCCGTTCCTCCCCCGACACGCCTACCGCCAAGATCAACCTGATGAATCGCTTCAACGGTCCCATCCGATCGGGCGAGGATCTGGATCTGGCCGCGTTCGCGGCTGATGAGAATCCCGGGCTTTCCGAGGAGCAGGCACAGGCCATCGTGTCCTTGACTCTGGGCCGTCTTTCGGGCATGGAGCGCAAGAAGATCGAGGACCGTCTGGAGGCACTCCACGCCGCCATCAAGGAATACCGCGAGATCCTGGCCGACGTGAACCGCATCAAGTCCATCATCAAGGAAGAGATTCTGGAGATCAAGGAAAAGTACGGTCAGCCCCGCCGCACCCGCATTGAGCAGGTGGAAAATGAGATCATCGACGAGGATCTGGTGGAGCGCCGCAACTGCGTCCTGACCCTGACCCATGCGGGCTACATCAAGCGCCAGGCCACTGACGTCTACTCGGCCCAGAGACGAGGCGGTAAGGGAATCATGGGTATGGCTACCAAGGAGGAGGACTACATCGAGCAGGTGGTTTCGGTCCACTCCCACTCCACCGTTATGATGTTCACCAACACGGGTAAGGTTCAGTGTATCCGCGGCTTCCAGATTCCCGAAGCCTCCCGTACCGCCAAGGGCACCAATGTGGTCAACCTTCTCCAGCTCACCGAGGGGGAAAAGATCACCTCCATGATCGCTGTAAACGGCTTCAATGAGGGCGAATATCTCATGATGGTTACCCGTAACGGCGTCATCAAGCGTACCCTGCTGTCGGAATTTGAGTACCAGCGTAAGGGCGGTAAGATCGCCATCTCCCTGGACGAGGGCGACGAGCTGCTCTACGTCCTGCATACCGACGGAAACCGTGAGATCATCATCGCTACCGCCGCCGGTAACGCCGTTCGCTTTGATGAAAACCAGGTCCGTTGCATGGGTCGTTCTGCCCGCGGCGTACGGGGTATCGCCCTTCGCGAGGGTGACGGCGGCCGTGACCGTGTGGTGGGCGCCGTCGTGGTGGATTCCGAGAAGCATCTGGTCACCATCACCGAGGGCGGCTTTGGTAAGCGTTCTCCCTTCGACGATTTCCGTACCATGGCTAACCGCGGTGGCTTCGGTGTCCGCTCTCACAACATCACAGAAAAAACCGGACTACTCACGGGTATTGCCGCTGTGGATGAAAACAGCGACCTGATGATGATCACCGACCAGGGTACCATCATCCGTACCCCTGCCTCGGATATTTCCGTCCTGTCCAGAAGCGCCGCCGGCGTGATCGTCATGCGTCTGCCTGAGGGTCAGTACGTAGCCAACTTCACCGTGGTCGCCAAGGAAGAGGAGGAAGCCGAGACAGTAGAGGACGAAACGGTTTCTTCGGATGCCCGTGCTGATGAGGCTGAGGCTACCGAGACCGTGGAGATCGAGGTACTTGATATTCCCGATGAGACAGATGGAGAATAATGCTATGAAAAGACTGATCTCCCTGTTGCTGATTGTTTTGCTTCTGAGCAGTGCTCTGTTGGGTCTGTCCTCCTGCTCGGCCAGCGAGCCTGCCCCTGATATTGACGAGGTGTACGACCGCTTGGTGCAGGTCATTGAGGCCTCCCATGAGGTCAACGTCCTGCTCTTTGGCGCGGGACTGCCCGTATATCCCCGCGGAGACGCTGAGGATAATCTGGTTCACCGCTACTACGGTATATCCGATGAGAGCCGAGTATTTGTGACTCCCTATGCCAAATACGGCAGCATTGAGGAAATGCAGGCCGCCATCGCCGCTGTGTACAGCACCGAATATCGGGCCTCTCTCTACGAGTCGCTGTTTACGGGCTATGCCTCGGATGAAATGTCGGTCATGATGCCCGCCCGCTTTTCCGCGGACGAGAAGTATCTGTACATGAGTCAATATGTGGATCCTCTGGTGGAGGGAGTACGGATGTACGATTACTCCTCCATGGAGATCGTCAGCTATTCCCACTCCTCCAAGCTCCGTGTATCGATCTCCTCCTATACCGACAAGTATCCCGATCAATGGAAGACCGTTTACCTGTCCTTTGTTTATGAGAACGGAGACTGGTATCTGGATAGTCCCAGCTGTTGAGAAAATAACCCCATCGCCGCACAGGGCGATGGGGTTTTGTCCTATTTACGAGGGGGGGAGCATAGAATGAGCCATGATGAATGGACTTTTTTGCGGACAAAAGAAAATTTTGACCCGCCTGTGGATGGGTCTTTTTTGCATGGCTTTTGCCGTGTGTAGCATGTTGGGAATGACAGATGAAGAACATGAACAGCCTGTGTTATATATAGAGAATACAGGGGATTCGTGGGAAATTTGCGTATCGGGGGGACTATTGAAGCTGACCCGAGGAGAGGCAATGGCTCTGCTTTTAGAGGTAGACGTGCCTGAGGGATGGAAGCTATCGTCTGTGGAGCAGGCAGAGGGAGCTGAGGGGTTGACCTTAACGGTAGACGCTGATGAAGGAGTTCTGACGCTACTTTTGGATGGGTATCCAAAACAGGACGGGGAAGCCTTAATCACGCTTCGATTTCGCGCGACGGCAGAGGAAAAACCGACGATATCAGGTAAGGATGGAGAGGTAACTCTCTACTGTTCGGGTGAGAATGGAATCATCGAGAGAATTCCTTTGCTGATTTTGGAGGAAGAAAAGAACACAGATAAAGAAGATACAGCTGTATCGGAAGATGTCTCAGAGGGGGATATGACTGAACAGCAGACGGTTGAGTTTTCCACGTCAGAACCAAATATTTCGGATGAATCCGATAGTCTTTTCCAGGACGAACCATCAAAAAAGTCTCCGTTGTTCGGTTGTCAGGAAACAACGGTAGAGCATGGCCTGTATGCCGTGCGTTTTTGGATACACGGAGACGATACCGCCGTGATCTGCATGGAGGGGGGCGGCGTATTGCAGTTGGAAATCGTCGAGGATGGAGAATGGAGGAGCGTGACGTTTCGGGGGATGCGCAGGGAGGGAAGGTATGTTTTTCTGGTTTATGGTTCCGAGGAGATCGTGAATGTGATTTATGAGGATGGAAAGTTTAATGGGTTTGAAAAAAGTATTGTTAGAAATACGTAATATCGAAAAACCGCAGATTACGAATGAATCTGCGGTTTTCAAATTATTCCCCCAGCTCCTCCAGCTCCTCATACACCGCCATCAGCTCCTCCTCGTACTCCCCCTTGCGGGTATCCAGCTCGGCGGCGCGGACATAATTACTGGCGGCGGGGCCGTTCAGCTGCTCGTCAATGGCCTCGATCTCAGCCTCCAACCGCTCGGCCTCCTTGTGGAGCTTGTCGATGCGGTTTTTCTTCTTTCTGGCCTCGGCGGCGGTGGCCTTGGCCTGCTGGTAGGCCTCTTTGGAGGCGGTAGGGGTGTCATTTGTGGGGGTTTCATGGGTGTAACCCCCCATAGAAGTGGGCTTGGAGGTGACTCCTACCCGGCGATTATCCATGAAGGCGCGGTACTCGGTGTAGGCCTCTCCGCGACACTCCACGCGATAGTCAGTGAAGTCGCCGCCGCTACGGCCGTCTACCAGTGTCGCGCCCTGCCCGGGGGTGATCTCGATGATGCGGGTGGCCAGCT
>JAFQOC010000088.1 GCA_017420845.1 Clostridia bacterium | reverse complement strand
GGGATGGGGATAGGGCACTCCCTTCATGGTGCGGAGCAGCTCCTCCGCTTTTGATTTATCCGTCGTACTCATGGATCCAACACCTTTCTACCGTGCAGACGGTGGATCAATATCCCGAACGCGGCGTATCCGCCCCCAAAAAGTCCGCCCAGCAGCGCCGACACGCCCCGGCTCTGTACCTCGATCAGATCGGGATGCAGCTCGGCCACGGCGGCCAGATTGCTTTGTAGCAGGAGGCTGATCCCTGCCGCGGTGGCGACACAGAGACCGCCGTAGACAAGCATCCCCCAAAGGGGATAGACCAGGGTGGGACGGCGGTCCTGATACACCCCGTCAGCCTTACGCAGGGTCACGCAGGCGTAGGCAGTCATGCGGGGGAGCCGCACGCCGCGGGTATAGCCCCGCTCGGACACCCGCTCACTGACCGAGATCACGTCCAGAAGCTTGCCGGCGGAGGAAAAGGCGGCCACGTCATAGCGGATGTAGGCAATTCCCTCGTGAATGCGGCACTTGATGAAGGTACATCCGTCCCGACGGATCAGGGCATAACGGCGGAGATATGGGCAGGACTCGAGGGAGGGACGGTACACCGTGGCGTAGCCCTCGGGGCTGACGAACCGACGGAGTCCCCGATCACCCATACCGTCGCCCCCTCGCCATATGGGGCGCATGGCCAGAGACGGGTACAGGGAAACCGTCAGATACAGGTACGCCACTAAGGCAACCAGCACCGTCAGAGCACATTCCACGTAGACAGCGATCTCCATACGACCGCCTCCTTTCCTGTTTTTTCTTGGGGGAGCGGATCAGCGCCCGTCAGTCCCCCTTCATGTATTGATCGAAGATATCCTCCATGTCCTCCCCCGTGATGGGGCGATTCTGTCCGCCCAGGCGATCCACCAAGGCGGCGGCGGCCATTTCAGCCAGAGATTCGGGCAGGGTAACGCCGTACTGCTGGGCGTAGTACAGGGTGTATTCCTTCATGGACTCCACCTGATCCTCGTAGGATGTACCCATGCCGTTGACCAGATTCATGGCGTCGGACAAATCTCCCATGAGATTCTCCAGCTGAGCGGCGTTGAAATCAGACCATTTCAACCCCTTGGCCATGATGCGAAGGGCCATATTCGTCAGTTCCTCGGCCAGATGGGCGGTGCAGGGATTCTTCAGCAGCTCGTCGTATATTTGTCCCAGCATATCCCCCTCGTCCAGCTTTTTGGACAGAAGCTCGTAGTCAGGGGAGGTCAGCAGCCCCTCCTCGTGGCAAATGAGGTAAATGCGGATCAGGGTATGGACGTCCCGTCCCACACAGTCGGGGGTGGACTCGGCACAGACCTGCAAAAGCCCGTCCAAAAGAGGGTCCACCAGCTCTCCGCCACGGGGACGGGGAACCTTCAGGAAGGTATTCCCCTCCAGCCAGGAGATGGCGATCTGATTGAGGAAATCGGAGGCCAGGAGCCCGGCGGCCTCGGAGCGTTGAATCTCCTCCCCTAAGCGGGACAGCGACTCCAGCTCCTCGGGTGTGGCGGCGGAGGGATCCTTGAATACCTTCAGTCCCGAAAGCAGATCTCCCACAACCATCATACAGGCCTCCGCCTCCCGCCGCAAGCCTGCGCGGCGGCCGTTGATGCGGGTATTGGCGGTGGCGTCAAAGATCAAGCCGCAGCCCATATCCTCCAGAATGGCGGCACCGGGATCCGACACGCTTGATTTTACCTGCGCCAGATCCTCCTCGGAAAGCCCTACGGCACTCCACTGGATCTTGATATTCTCGGTGTAGCGGAAAAAGTCCCGCAGGGTGCAAAGGGTCCCCACTACGGGAGACAGCAGCATCAGGGAGGCCAAAAGTCCGCAAATGCCGCCAACCATCCCGCTGACCGCCTTGCCGTGGCGGCGGTGGAAGGGTGCGTTGCGGCTTTCGTACATGGGATCACGGATCTCATGGGGCCGGGGAGCAAATTTTTTGCGGCAGATCACAGACGCGATGATTCCCGTTATCAGACGCAGAATCAGGAACAGAAGCACGAACAGGATGGGGGACATGAGCGCGTCCACCGCCGCCAGAATGAGCAGAGGAATGGAGGGGAACTGCTCAAAGACCGCCTCCAACTCGGGCAGGATCTCCCGGAGCAGCCCGGACAGGGCTTCGGTGGGAAGATTGGAGAGCCAGACCGCCAAGGGAGCGGCCGCCAGCCCCGAGAACACCACCGTGGAAAGGGTAAAGGCGGTACGGGTCAGCCCCCGTCGCAGACCTCGCCTCACCTCCAAAAACACTCCTGCCGCCACCGCCAGAAGGAGAGCGGCTGAAAGCGTGGTAAATGACATATTCGGATCTCCTTTCGGCGTGATTTTGAAACGCAAATGCATATATAATGATTTAACATATTATAACACAGTGCCGTACGGCTGTCAAGATACAATCGTGACCTCACCGTGAACAGACCTGCCTCATTTCGTAAACACTATTGATTTCTGTGCTGTTTGGATATACGCACTATGCAATTTAAACAAAAAAAATTTGTTTTTTGCACGAAATGAACAGGATTTGTTTTTGAAAGCCCAGGGGCTTGCATTTCGGCAAGTTTCATGTTATACTGGTAGCGAAACGGAGGTACAGATCATGATTTCTTCTAAGACTTCCCTGCTTCGACAAGAAATGCAAGCGTCTCCCGCAGGCGTGTTTGCCCCCCACATATTCCGCGGCCAAGGGATCACGTCCCACCCCGACGCCTCCCACGGCATCCGTCGGGCTCACGGCATCGCTTCCCTGTTCGCGGCTCCCATGCCCCATATTTATAAGGGCGACATTGTCGTCGGCAGCATCCGCCCCCTGTGGGCAGAGATCACCCCCGAGGAAAGCCAAGCCGCCGCCGAGGCATGCACGGGCTTCCGGATCCGCGGCTTCCACCACAACGGCGACCACTACGCCCCCGACTACGACACCATCCTCACCGAGGGCATCCCCGGGATGCTCTCCCGCATCGAGGCCTCTAAAAAGGCACACAAGGAAGCCCCCGACCGCGTGGATTTCCTGGAGAGCTGCCGCATCGCCCTCATAGGTCTGCGTGACCGTCTCGCCGCCTACGCCGAGGCCGCCGACGCCTTGGTCGGCGCGGAGGGTTACCATAGTGAAACCCTATGTCAGATAAAGAAAAACTGCACCGCCCTCTGCGAGCGTGCTCCCGTGACCTTCGAGGAGGCATTACAGCTGGTCTGGATGATCCATAACTGCTTCGTCTGCGAGGGTCGCTACGCCATGGCCCTGGGGCGCATGGATCAGTTCCTCTACCCCTTCTTCGCCCATGATACGGAAGAAGGCACCCTCACCGAGGAGGAGGCCACCGAGCTTCTGGAAAACGTCTTCATGAAAATCTACGAGCGCCGCGCCTATTTGGGGGGCGACGACGTGGTCAACATCGCCGTGGGCGGCGTCAAGCCCGACGGCAGCGACGCCACCAACCGCCTGAGCTTTTGCATTCTTCGCGCCGTGGGCAACATCAACCTCCCCGGCCCCAACCTGTCCGCCCGCATCGCCCCCACAACCCCCCGAGGACTTCCTGGACGAGTGCCTGAAGGTCATCGGCACGGGCCTGGGCTACCCCGCCCTCATGAACGACGAGGTCAATATCGCCGCCCTGTCCCGCTACGGGTATGCCATGGAGGACGCCCGAGGCTACTCCATGGTGGGGTGCATCGAGAACTTCATCACGGGTATGCAGCCCCCGTGGTCGGACGGCCGCTTTGATACCCCCCGCTTTCTGGAATACGTCTTCAATGACGGCAAGGGGTATTTCCACCCCTCGGCAGGGTTGAACACGGGTACGGCGGAGTCCATCACCTCCATGGAGATCCTCATGGAGCGGCTGGAGACCCAGCTCAGGGCGGGTGTGAAGGAATACGTGGAGAGCTTCAACCGAATCAACGTCCTCCCCGACCCCGAAAATTATACTGCCCCCTTCCTGTCCCTGTTCTGCAAGGACTGCATCGGCAGAGGACTGGACATCAACATGGGCGGAGCCGTCTACCCCTCGGTTCACGGCGCGGCTCTTATGGGCGTGGGTACCATGTGTGATTCCCTGGCCGCCGTGGAGCAGGTGGTCTTCACCCATAAAGACGCTACAATTGCGGAATTGGTTACAGCCCTGAAGGAAAATTTTGTGGGCTATGAGGATCTGCGAAGCAAGCTGCTGGCCGCCCCCAAGTACGGAAACAACAACGATTTCGCAGATAAATACGCCGTCTGGTTCGTAGACTTCCTCTCGGAGGAGTTCATGAAATACAAGACCCCCGACGGCGGCGGCTACTACACCGCCATGGCCGCCAACGTCAGCAACATATACGCGGGTCACGTCATCGGCGCCACTCCCGACGGCAGAAGGGCGAGTGAGCCCCTGTCGGATGCCGCCTCCCCCACCTACGGCAGAGACACCCGCGGTGCCACCGCCACGGTGCTGAGTATCACCAAGCCCGACTACACCAAGGTGGCCTGCGGTACCGTCATCAACCAGAAATATTCTCCCTCCATGTTCGAGGACGGACGGCGGGATAAGCTCCGCGCCCTCATTCGGGTCTACTTCCAAAAGGGCGGGCAGGAGATGCAGATCAACGCCACCTCCACCGAGGTCTTGAAGGACGCCATGGACCACCCCGAAAAATACCCCGATCTGGTGGTCCGTGTGTCGGGCTTCTCGGCCATCTACGTCACCCTGGCCCGCGAGGTGCAGATGGACATTCTGGCGCGAACCCAACAGGAATAAGTCATGATACAGCTCAATATTTCGGATATCCAGCACTTTTCCGTGGGAGACGGACCCGGCATCCGCACCACCGTCTTCCTCAAGGGCTGTAACCTCCGCTGCCCCTGGTGCCACAACCCCGAAACCGTCTCCCGCGATACCGTCACCCTGACCTATCCCAAGGCGAACAAGTCCGTCACCTACGGACGGTCCATGACGGTAGACGAGATCGTGACCGAGGTCATGGAGGACGCCGACTTTTACCGACAGAGCGGCGGCGGTGTGACGCTGTCCGGAGGCGAGCCTCTCCTCCAGGCCGAGGCCGTAGCCAAGCTGTCACAAGCCCTGCAAGGCCACGGTATTTCGGTGCTTCTGGACACCGCGGGGTGCGTCCCGTGGTGCCGCTTTGAGGCGGTGCTTCCCTCCGTGGATACCGTCTTCTTCGATTGGAAGACAAGCGATCCAACCATCATGAGGGAACGGATCGGCGGCGACCTCCCCCTCATCAAAAGCAACCTCGCCCGCCTCCTTCGCACCGACAAGGGAATTCACGTCCGCATTCCCCTCATCCCCGGTGTCAATACCTCCGAGGAAGCCCTCACCGCCATAGCAGCAGACCTGCGCGAGACGGGCGCGAAGACCGTCGCCCTCCTTCCCTTCCACCGTCTGGCCGTGGGCAAATACGAAGCCATGGGCATCCCCTATCCCTACCGCGACACCCCGCCTCTCCCCGCCGACACCCTGCGCCGCGCGGCAGAGATCTTATCCCCGAGCTTTACGGTATATGCCGAAAAATAAATCTTCCATTGATTTACGAATCCATTGCTGAAAGGAATATCGCTATGAACACCAATACCTCTGTAAAAGCCGCCATTTTCACAGGCGCGGGCCAGCCTCTGGAGATCCGTGAGTTTCCCATCACCGCCACCCCCGCGGGCTACGGCCGCTCCGACCTCATCGCCTCAGGTGTCTGCGGCACCGACCTCCACTTCTGGCGCGGAACCCTGACCGTAGGCACCCCCTCCATCATCGGCCACGAGTTCGTGGGCAAGCTCACCGACTGTGACCCCGCCGAGGCCGAGCAGTACGGTCTGACTATCGGGGACAACGTCATTGCCGACATCGCCGTCCCCTGCGGCGAGTGCCTTCTGTGCAAGACGGGGGACGACGCCAACTGCGTGAACATGGGGGTCACCAACGGCGGCAGCATTGAGGAAGCCCCCTACCTCTGGGGCGGCTATACCGAGGTCAATTTCACTCCCCTTTCCAATCTGGTGAAGATCCCCGCCACTCTGGACCCCACCGCCGTCGCCGTCTTCGCCTGCCCCGGCCCCACCGCCATGCACGCCTTCCGACTGGGTGAGCAGGCTGGGCTGAAGTGGGAGGAGATCCACACCGCCGTGGTGCAGGGCGGCGGCCCCGTGGGTTCTTACGCCGTCATGTACCTCAAGGCCATGGGGGTGGAGCGGGTCTACGCCATCATCAACCGAGCCGATCCCGCCCGCGAGGCACTACTGTACAAGCTGGGTGCCGACGAGGTGCTGACCCTGGCCACCCTCGACGGTGAGGCCATCACGGGGAAGCTCCAAGCCGAGAACGGCGGGCTGGGCGTGGACCTCTGCTACGAGGCATCCGGCTCTCCCCGCGCCATTCCCCAGGGCATGAATATTCTGCGCAACCGCGGCTTCTATCTGGTCCCCGGCCAGTACAGCAACGCAGGCGGCATCGAGATCCAGCCCCAGGTCATCACCTTCAAGGCCGTCCGCATCATCGGCTCCTCCCAGTACTCCATGATTGATGTCAAGAACTACCTGGCCTTCCTGGAGAAGCATCCTCACCTTGTCCCCATCATCCGCGACCTCGCCGCCTGTTACCCCGTCTCCGAGGCCAACAAGGCCTTCGAGGACGCCCTGGCCGGCAAGAACGTCAAGACCGTATTGGTCAAGTAAAAGCCTGCAAAAAAGTCCCCTAAAAATACCGCACGGTAGCCCTTTCCGACTACCGTGCGGTATTTTCTCCTTTTTTTCGTTGCTCACCTATTCACTCTCCGGGTGATCCCACTCCTCTGCGGGCGTGTTCTTCTTCATGCGAAGGGTCTCCCGCTCCTTGTTCCAGAGGTAGCAGATCCGTACCTCCCGACCCACGCGGATACGGCGGATGTTCGCGGCGTGCTTCACGATGATGACCGCTGAAACGGCCAGAAGCATCAGAGTCCCCCACAGATCATGGGTCATACAGCCGTAAACAGCGGCAAAGACCACCGACCCCACCATGGGAACGAAGCAGATGTACCCCGTGGCAAGAGCCAGCAGAAGGGCTCCCGTCAGCATCAGCGCGAATACCATGGGATGGTAGGCCAAAACCACACCGGCCAGACAGGCAAGCCCCTTGCCCCCGCGGAATTTCATGTAGAAGGGGAAGATGTGCCCCAGAATGCAGGCCGCAGCCGTGACCGCGAACACGTCCTCTCCGGGGAAGAGCCACTCGGCCAGACGGATCGCCAGAAAGGCCTTGAAAATATCCAGGCAGGCGCAGAGAATCCCCCACAGCTTGCCAAAGACCAAAAGCACGTTGGAGGCTCCGGCGTTACCTGAGCCCCGTTGCCGGATATCAATACCCTGTATTTTCGCGATGAAAAAGGCGGGATTCAGCATTCCCAGAAGATAGCCCAGCAGGCTACACCACAGATACGGCATATTCCTTCCTCCTTACAAGTCCTTCTTCGCAACATGATCACGCATTTCATGATAGCACAGAAAGTTGAACCAAATTTTAATTTTTCACCCATCTCCCACAAAGCAGGATTCGACGAAATGGAACAAAATTCCCCTTTGTTTAGATTCAGTTTAGATTCAGTTTATAAATGTCTAGTAGTATGGTAGAGTACATTTCATTGGATTTTCCATCCATATACCGGGGAAAAGGATTCCATCCGCCCCCAGAAAAAGGAGATTCATCATGATCTATCACGTACTGCACAACCCCCGCGCGGGTCAAGGACACAAGGACCCCGTGGAGCTTCTGTCTTCCCTGACAGCCGCAGGGGATCAGCTCCGCTCCTACGACGTCACCACCCTCACCGACTATCCCGCATTCCTGGCCTCGGTCTCGGAGGAGGACAGCTTGGTCATCAGCGGCGGCGACGGTACCCTGAACCGATTCGTCAATGATACTGACGGGCTGGAGATTCCCTGCGATATCCTGTACCTGCCCTTGGGCTCGGGCAACGATTTTCTGCGGGATCTGGACAAGACCCCCGAGGATTGCCCCCTGTCGGTGAAGGACTACCTGCGCAACCTCCCCTACGTCGAGGTCAAGGGCAAGCGGTACCGCTTCCTGAACAACGTGGGCTTCGGCATTGACGGCTACTGCTGTGAGGAGGGGGACGATCAGCGGCAGAAGCACCCCGATAAGCCGGTCAACTATGCCTCCATCGCCATCACGGGGCTTTTGTTCCATTACAAGCCCACCACCGCCACGGTTACCGTGGACGGGCAGACCTATACCTACAAGAAAGCCTGGTTGGCTCCCACCATGAAGGGCCGCTTCTACGGCGGCGGCATGATGGCTACCCCGGAGCAGGATCGCACCGCCCCCGACGGCGGCCTGTCGCTGATGCTGTTCTACGGGGCAAATCGGCTGGCCATTCTCATGGCCTTTTCCTCCATTTTCAAAGGGGAGCACGTCCGCCGCAAAAAGCTGGTGGCCATCCACAGAGGCT
>JAFQOC010000010.1 GCA_017420845.1 Clostridia bacterium | reverse complement strand
CTGGGACATAGCGCGCAGGGAGATGGGGTAATCGGCCAGCTCGGACTTGGGCGCGGTGGCCTGGATGGTGGTGTAACCAACCTTACCCTCGTAGGGGTGCATACCCATGACGCTGCCGCGGCGCTTGTTCAGGTCGCCCATGACGTCGCCCACCAGGGCGTCGGGCACGGTGACCGACAGGTCGCCCACAGGCTCCAGAAGCACGGGAGCGGACAGCTCCAGGCACTTCTTGTAGGCCAGGTTGGCGGCGGTCTTGAAGGAAAGCTCGTCGGAGTCAACGGCGTGGTAGCTACCGTCGTACAGCTCGGCCTTCAGCTGAACCAGGGGGAAGCCTGCGGCACCCTTAGCCATGGCATCCTCCAGACCCTTCTGGACGTGAGGAATGAAGTTCTTGGGCACGGAGCCACCCACGGTGGCGTCGATGAAGGTCAGACCCTCGTCCTCACCGGGAGCGAAGCGGATCTTGACGTGACCGTACTGACCGGAGCCGCCGTTCTGCTTCTTGTGCTTACCTTCCACGTCGCAGGGCTTAGTGATCTTCTCGCGGTAGGGGATCTTGGGCTCATCCAGCTTGACCGAGGTACCGAAGCGGGTCTTCAGCTTGGAGCAGAGAACGGCCAGGTGCATATCGCCGATACCGTAGATGCACATCTGCTTGGTCTCGGGGTTGTTCTCGTAACGGAGGGTCATATCCTCCTCCAGCATCTTGGCGATGGCCTGGGAGATCTTGGACTCGTCCTTGGCGGTCTCGGGGGTGATACCCTTGCACATGTAAGGAGTAGCGTACTTCACGGGCGCATAGACGGTGTCGCCGGAGGCACGGAGAGTATCGTTGGTGTTGGTGTCGTTCAGCTTGGCGATCATACCCAGGTCGCCGCAGGCCAGCTCCTCGACCTCCACCTGATCCTTGCCCTTCATAATGTAGATGTGGGCCATCTTCTCGGTGGTGCCGGTACGGATATTGCGGAGAGCCGCGTCCTTCTTGAGAACGCCGGACATGACCTTGAAGAAGGACATCTTACCCACGAAGGGATCGGCGATGGTCTTGTAGACGAAGATGGCGGGATCTCCCTCCACGTCGATGGCCACGGGCTTGCCACCCAGATCCTTCTCCACCTTGCGGGCGGTAGGACGGGGGAAGGAGCCTGCGATGGCGTCCAGCATAGCCACGACGCCCCACATATTGGTGGCGGAGCCGCAGTACACGGGAACGATGGTACCCTCGATGATACCGTTATGGAGGGCCTCAACGGCCTCCTCCTTGGTGAAGGACTCACCCTCGAAGTACTTCTCCATGAGCTCGTCGGAGGTACCGGCCAGGGCCTCGTTCAGGGCGTCCTTGTAGTCGTGAGCGGTCTGCTCCCAGTTGATCTTCATGGGAACGCCGGTTCTCTTGCCCTTATCGTCGTACTTGAAGGCCTGCATGTCGATCAGGTCGATCATGGTGACGTCCTTACCGGTCTCCACGGGGATGAACACGGGGCAGATGGACACGCCGAAGGTGGCGTGGATCTGGTGGAACACGCGGGCGAACTTGGTCTCGGGATCGTCGCACTTATTGATAAAGAAAGCCTTGGGAATACCGGCGGCGCAGGCTGCGTCCCATGCCAGCTCGGTACCGACCTCAACGCCTGCCTTACCGTCCACGCAAATGACGGCGGCGTCTGCCACGCGGACAGCCTGCTTGACTTCGCCCTGGAAATCCAGGAAGCCGGGGGTGTCCAGCACGTTGACCTTGGTGTCCTTCCAGGTCATGAACGCGGGGGTAGCGGACAGAGTAAAGCCTCTTGCCTTCTCCTCTGCGTCGTAGTCGCAGACGGTGTTGGAGCCCGCGATGGAGCCCAGACGGTCGGTGGCGCCGGCGATGTACAGCATAGCCTCGGCCAGGGAGGTCTTACCCGAGCCGCCGTGGCCCAGAAGCGCCAGGTTACGGAGTTGTTTGGTGTTGAAATCAGCCATGGTAGTTCACCTTTGTCTCCCCGCCGCACCCCGAGCTCTCCCCGGGACGGGGGCAGACACCTTTCTTTTTTAGGTGTAAATTTTTCGTTCAAGTCATGTAGCGGTAACGCAAAAATCGCAAAAACACGGTACAATATCCGAACAACAAGAATATTATACTATATTTTCGCGATTATTTCAAGATGTGTTTTTGAACTTTTGTATGATGGAATGTAGAAATTCGGGGGTTGCGTTTGTGCAACTGTGACAAATTCGGCTGTAAAAAGGGCAGAAACAGGGTGTTCGGGCTTGACAAAAGCCGACACGGTGGTACAATAAGCCTTGGGCTACCGACCACTCGAGGGGGCGGCCATACGGTGCGGTTGCTTTCCTTGTGAATTCATCGGGAAAGTATCTTTTGATTTATTTATGCCTTTCCCGAAGTTTCATACGGAGGGGAGGTGATCGTCGGAAGACAAGTCTTCCGACGCGTTTTTTG
>JAFQOC010000087.1 GCA_017420845.1 Clostridia bacterium | reverse complement strand
GGGCTTCGCCCCCATCACCCCCTTAAAAATTGAAACCCAACGCACCGATAAACTGCAATTTAGTGAATTGGCTGAATAGTTTCATCCATTTTTTGAAAAACGGAACGCCCGTAAGCGTCCCGTTCTATGTGTCGCACGGTCTATTTTACGGCGATTTCGCCTTCTCGTATCTCAAAGCCCCAGCGCCTTGATCGCCCCCCGCAGCACCTCGGCGGGAGACTCCTTCAGCTGCCCCTCGGAGCAGGTGTACAGGCACTCGCCCCTGGCATTCAAAATCCGCACGCGACCCTCGGTCATGGTGATCACATGGTTCTGTCCCACGCGGCGGAAGATCGCCCCCATCGTGGTCTCGGCGGCCAGACAGCACAGAAGCCGGCAGAGATTGTATGCCTCGGGTGAGCGAATGACCACCAGCTGATAGGAGCGGCGGCAATGGGTCAGCAAAAACTCGTTGGTGAACATGGGCTTCCCGCGCCCCGTGCCCTGAATGGCGATGGGATGCTCCAGACAGACCCAGTCCGCCACCGAAAAGAGGTAGTATGCCTCCTCGGAGTTGTTACGGCTCATGGGTACGGGAATCTCACTCCGCTTGACCACGCGGGTATCCGTGATCCGCCCGTAGCGCTTGATCCCCGCCTTGCGGGTCAGCCCCTCCTCGTAGAGGGCGATAACCGTGGGGAGCAGATCGGCGGGCGTGACGGTCTTGGCGGGGATATAGTAGGTCCGCGTCTGCATACAGTAGTCGAACTGCGCGTCGCTCCGCACCGTCCCGATCAAGACCTCCGTGCGGGAAAAGTCCACCGCCATCAGCTCGCCGTACTCACAGAGGATGGGCACGGGAGAGGCTTCCAAAAGGGAGGCCGGGTCCGGGGCTTCCCCGCCCTTCTGTTCGGTGGGTATGATTTTGTTTTCTTCAGCCATACCAATCTCCCTTCCGTCATTGTGATTGATTTCTTTTTTTCATTATATCATATCCGGGATGGTTTGTCAAGGACGAAGTACGGAGCATTCCGCCCCCCTGTTTTCAACCATCGGTTTAAGTGATTAGAAATTTATCAAAACACTCTTGACAAAAAGTGATTAGACGCGTATAATATCAGTGTAAGCTCCCAAGCCTGACCGCGGAGGCTTGGAAACGAACATGAAATGACACCTATGAAAGGAATGAACCTATGAACCATCCCCCCAAAGCCCTCGTGGATGCCCTGATCGCCATCGCCCAGGCCATGATCGAGGAATATGACCAACAGATCAAGGCCTTGGAGCCTACCGCCAAGACCGAGAAGAAGGCTCTCATCATTCAGCGGGAAATGGCCTCCCTCTGCAACCGCGCGGGGCTGGTAGGCTTTGCCCATCCCAACTACTGCGAGGATGCCCGCATCCCCGACAGCCGCTTCCGCACCACCACCGCCCACTATCCCGCCGTGACCGCCTACTACGGATCCCTGTCCGAGGCCGACCGCCGTGTGGTCCTTCCCTACCTGCACAGCTTGTATTTCATGAGCATCAATTTTCTGATCCCTTGGAAAGCCGAGCTGACCCGCGCCGAGGGAGCGGGAGATGCCGCCGCAGCCTTTGAGCTGGGACTCAAGATCCACACCGTCACCCGCGTGTTGGAGGCTCGTCGGAATTGGTGGAAAGAGAACGCAGACCGACTGCCCGCCATGCCGGCGGATATTCGGGACGGAAAGGAGCTGAAAGCATGACCAACACGAAATTCTACAAGCTGGCCGACGAGGCCCTGTCCCGTGAATGCGCGCGGATCGAGAGCT
>JAFQOC010000009.1 GCA_017420845.1 Clostridia bacterium | reverse complement strand
GGGCCAGGCCCGCCAGCACCTCGGCGGCAATGTAGGAGGCCTCGAAGGAGCCTGTGGAGGACAGGGACTCGTCCAGGAGCACCAGGGAATGGGCGGTGACCGCGTCGAAGATCTCACCCAGGCGGGCGCACTCCTCGCCCAGACGTCCCTTGTCGATGGTGTCGTCGGCTCCCGTGGGGAAGTGGGTGAAGATGCCGTCGGCGGGGCTGATCTCACAACATTTCGCGGGGAGGTACATCCCCAGCTGGAGCATGGCCTGGCAGAGGCCGATGGCGCAGGTGATGACCGACTTGCCGCCGCGGTTGGGGCCTGTGAGGACGTAGATCATGGCGTTCTCGGGGGTCTCGTCAAAGTAGATGTCGTTGGAAACCATCTCCTCGCCGTCGGGGAGCTTGAGTGCCACGGCGGGGTTGTACAGCTCGGTTGCGCGGAAGGTCTTGTCCTCCATGGGCAGGAGGGTGGGAGCGCAGAGAGGACAGCCCTTATCCAGCAGGCGGCGCTGAAGCTGGGTGCCCTTGACCACGAACTCGATCTCGGGCATGAGCCCCAGAAGGAAGTCGGTGTTCTCCAGCACGTAGGTCTGGACGATCTTCTTCCAGGAGCGGAGAGAGGACTTGTAGACCTCCCCAATGGCGGAGTTGAAGGCCAGGGACAGGGCGGTCTTCTGGTTGTCGGTTTGCTTCTTGCCGAAGGGGACTAACGACGCGATGCAGGTGTACTCATCGTCCTTGAAGTTGAGGCGGAGGATCTTCTCCAGCACCTCCCCCGACTTGAAGGGCTGGGCGTTGATGGAGAGGACGCCTGCCTGGGCGGGGCGGAGCTGGGCGTCGAGATTGACGCCGATGGTGACGCTCTTGATCTCGCGGACCCGCTTGGTCAGCTCGGAGAGCTTTTGGTTGAGCTCGCGGTAGTAGTCGGACTCGGCCAACTCAATGACGCAATCGCAGAGCCGCTTGAAGGCGGTGCCCTGCAGGTTGGCTTTCACCTCGCTCATGCCCTTGTGGAGAATCTCCACGCAGGTGATGTACAGCTCGATCTCGGTCATGCTGGACAGGTAGGAGGCGGTATCGTCGTCGCTGCTGTCGCTCTCCAGACGGCGGAGCTCGGTGATGTCCTGGAGGACGGGAACCAAACGGTGGAGGGTGTCCAGCAGGGAAGGATTATTCAGCAGATCCGAGAAGGTCTGGTTGCGGTAGGTGATGACGGCGGGGTCGGTGGTGAAATGCTCGGCGGCGGGGGTGCTTTTGGGGTTGAAGAACTCCAGCATACCCAGCTCCTGGAGGGTGTACATATCAATGTCGGGGAAGTTTATGCCCGCCAGATGGTCGTTTTGGGTCTTGCCGTCGGGGTAGAGGAGGGAGAAGTTTTCGAGTTTCATGAAGGGTATTCCTTTCGATTGAGATACAAGACACGAGATACGAGATACAAGATATGGATACGAGGTTCGCATCTTGTATCTGCCGAGCTCTGCTCGGCTGTATCTTGTATCTTACCGGATGCTTTGCAGGACTCTTTGCCCGTTTTGTATGGTGACCACCTCGTTGAAGCCCACGGTCTGCAGGATGGCGTAGCCCTTGCGGATGGCCTTGCCCAGATTCTCGGGGGCGTGGGCGTCGGAGCCGATGGTGACGAGACTACCGCCGCAGTCCTTGTAGAGCTTCAGAAGCTCCATGGTGGGCAGGGAGATGCCCAGGCCCTTCCAGAGGGTGGAGACGTTGATCTCCAGGGCGATGTCCCGGTCAATGACGGTGCGGTAGAGGTGCTCGAGCTTGTCGTAGTAGGGCTTGAAGTCCAGCTTCTTGCCGCCCAGGGTGACGTAGCGGTGCATATAGGTGATGTGGGCCAGGGTGGTGATCCCGGGGAACTGCGCCACCTCAATGGTCTCGTCCAGAGCGCGGTCGAAGAGCTTTTTGATCTGATTATCGCTCATCTGGCCGAAATTCATGTAACAGAAGTCGGGGACGTTTTTCAGGTTATGGAGGGAGCCGATGACGAACTCGTAGGGGTGGGCCTCCAGGGCGGCCTTGGCCTCGGCGGGATACTGGGGGGCGTTGCCCAGCTCGATGCCGCACAGGACGTGTAGCCGTCCCTTGTATTTCTCCTTGACCTCCATCATGGAGGCGAAGGCGGCGTCGGCGTCGTAGGGGAAATCGTACAGGCCCTCCACCTCGGCGTTGACGTCGAAATGGTCGGTAAAGGCGATGTGGTCAAGCCCGATCTCCAGAGCACGGCGGCACATGGCGTCGTGGGTGGAGGAGGGGTCGCCGTCAAAGGAGAAGCGGGTGTGGGTATGGTAGTCGCACAAAAACATGAGTGCACCTCGCGGTTGGATATAAATATTCATCTTATTATAGCATACTTTGCCCGATTTGTACAGTAGTCCGCGGAAAATTCCGCGGAAAATAATCCCGTGGAACCGCAAAAACTGTGCGCATAGGGCGTGCTATGGAAAAAAATCCCCCAAACCCGTTGACAGAATCGCGGTGTTCATGTATAATAATGTCAGAAGGACCGTCCTTGGGACCGTCCAAAGGATCGGGAGGGATGACGTGAGCACTCAGACACAGAGGGGAAGCGGGCATCTCTTTCCTTTTTCAGACGGCAGTAAGCGCTACCACACCTACGACTACTGGCTCAAAGCCACCTTCGGCGGCAAGTGCGCCAAGATCCCCCTGGACGCGGGGTTTACCTGCCCCAACGTGGACGGGAGGTGCGGCGTGGGCGGGTGCGTCTACTGCTAGGGGCGGGGAAGCGGGGACTTCGCCGAGTCACCCATGATCCCCCTGCGGGAGCAGTACGACCGCCAGCGGGAATTCCTCGCCAAAAAGTGGCCCACTGAGCGGTGCATCCCCTACTTCCAGGCGCGAACCAACACCTACGCCCCCGCGGAGGTACTGCGTCCCCTCTTTGAGGAGGCTCTGACCTGGCCCGCCGTAGTGGGCCTGAACATCGCCACCCGCGCCGACTGCCTGCCCGACGATACCGTGGCGCTGCTCCGGGAAATTTCCCAGCGGACGGTACTGACGGTGGAGCTGGGACTCCAAACTTCCCATGACCGTACCGCCGCCCTGATCAACCGCGGCCACACCTACGCTGATTTTCTGGAGGGCTACAGCCGTCTGCGGACAGGCGCGCCCGGGGCGTTGACCTGTATCCACCTCATCTTCGGCCTCCCCGGCGAGACCGAGGCGGATATGCTGGAGACGGTGCGACGCGTGGCAAAGCTTCGCCCCCATCAGGTCAAGATCCATCTGCTCCACGTCCTGCGGGGAACGGCTCTCAGCGAGCTGTATGAGACAGGAAAATATATCCCCATGGAAAAGGACGCCTACGTGGAGACCGTGGTCAAGGCTCTGGAGCTGTTACCCCCGGATACCGTCATTGCCCGTCTCACGGGAGACGGCGCCGCCGAGGATCTGCTGGCTCCCCTGTGGAGCCGCCGCAAACGAGAGGTGCTGAACGCCGTGGACATGGCGCTGGTCCGTCGGAGCACGTGGCAGGGGCGGCTGTCTGGCGGGGAAGAGCCCTGACGAGACATTTTTTCGATACCATAAACGCTAAAACGGAAAGGAAACCATCCCATGACACAAGCATTACAGAGAGCCTCCTGGATCTGGAGAAAGGGAGAGGTCGGGCAAGACGAATTCTGCGATTTTCTGGCCATGATCGCCGTCCCCGAGGTAGGGAAGCGCTATTTCCTCCACATCTCCGCCGATTCCAACTACACCGTTTGGCTCAACGGCAAGCTCTGCACCTTCGGGCAATACGCCGACTATCCCGACTACAAGATCTACGACCGTGTGGAGATCACCGAGTTCCTCCGCGCCGGCCTCAACCGCATGGTGACCGTGGTGTGGTACTACGGCATCGACTCCCAGACCTATCGGAAGGGCAGGCGGGCCTGATCTTTGAGGTGGTGGACGAGGAGGGCAATATGGTCACCCGGTCGGACGAGTCGGTTCTCTCCCGCAAATCCCGTGACTATATTTCGGGGAAATGTGACCTCATTTCGGGACAGCTGGGTCCTACCTACCACTACGATATGAAGGGCTACGACGGCTTCATCGAGGCGGGAAGCGCTGACTTTGAGAAGAGCCACGTCAACATGGCCATTTCCAAGGATTTCCGCGTCCGCCCCAACCAAAAGCTGACCCTGGAGCCCCGCATGAGGGCCGCCATTTGCCGTACAGGCTGCTTCCGCTACACCACCAACGACCGAAAGGCCTCGGTGAATATGCAGTACGCCGCCATTTCCGGCCGTTATCCCCATGAAATGATGAAGTCGGGCGATTTGAAATTCGGCTCTCCCGTAAGACTCGTGTCGAACTCCGAGTCCTACGGCGGGGTGTTCTTCATTGTGGATCTGGGGGAGGAATCCGCGGGATTCCTGGATATTGACATCGAGGTTCCCGAGGCCTGCCGCCTGGACGTGGGCTACGGCGAGCATTTGAAGGACGGCGTCTGCCGTACCTCGGTCCGAGGCTTCTTCTGTGAGATCGATCTGAAGGCAGGCCGCAATACCTGGCTCCATACCTTCCGCCGCTTCGGCTGCCGCTACATCCAGTTCTTTATCCATTCCTCCGAGGCAACCGTGCACTACGCGGGCCTGCGCCCCACCCTGTACCCCTTGAAGCACAAGGCGTACAAGAGCGGTAACCTGCTCCGCGAGACCATCTACAAGGTCTGCCAGAACACCCTCCAGCAGTGCCTCCACGAGCACTACGAGGACTGTCCCTGGCGCGAGCAGGCTCTCTATACCATGGATTCCCGCAACCAGATGCTCTGCGGCTACTACGCCTTTGGGGAGACGCAGGCCGCCCGCGCTTCCCTGGACCTTATCGCCCACGGCGTCCGTCCCGACGGCCTGCTCATGCTCTGTTACCCCGCGGGATTGGATTTCCCCATCCCTGCCTTCTCCTGCATGTACTTCGTGCAGATGGACGAGTACATCCGTTACTCCGGGGACACCTCCCTGGCTGAGGAGTACTTCGGCGAGCTGGAAACGGTCATGAATACCTTCCACAAAAAGCTTCAGCCCGAGGGGGTTATCGAGAACTTCTACGGAAAGGCTCCCAGCGGTCGCAACGACTACTGGAACTTCTACGAATGGTCGGCTACCATGAACGGTCACTTCGCCGAGACCGACAGACGGCTGGAATGCCCCATCAACTGCTTCTACTCCCTGGCCATGCAGGCCTTTGCCAACATCTGCGACGCGCTGGGCAAGACGGACTACGCCGCTGACCTGCGGGAGCGGGTTGCAGCCCTGAACGCCGCCATCGGTGAGTTCTTCTATAACCCCGAAACCCGTCTGTTTGAGTCCTTCGACTGCATCCACCGCGGGTGGTACACCGTGCTGACCCAGTCTCTGGCCATGCTCTGCGGCGCCGCCAAGGGTGTGGATACTTCCGTCATGCTTCAGGCCATGGCTACCAACGGCAGTACCGAGGTAGGTATTGATCTGGTCCCCAACACCCTGTCCATGAACGCCTTCCGCTTCGACGCCCTCCTGGCGGTGGACCGCGAGAAGTACGCCCCCGTCATTCTGGCCGAGCTGGACCGCGACTACCTGTACATGCTCCGCGAGGGTGCCACCACCTTCTGGGAGACCATCAACGGCGCCGACGACTTCGCCGACGCGGGCTCCCTCTGCCACGGCTGGTCGGCTCTCCCCGTGTACTACTACGAGATCCTGGACCCCAACGGCAACTGATCCCCCGTTACACCCACGTAACCCCTCCCGTTTCCCATGGCGGGAGGGGTTCTTTCGTGGTATTGCACAGTTGTAGGCGTGCTTTTTTGCCAAAATGACGATTGCGCGGAGCGGGGAAGTATGCTATAATAGTGATGGGAAGAATTGTTCTCAACCTTTTTCGAAAGGAGATTGTATAGACGATGATGAAGAAACGGATATTCTGCGCCATTCTGTGCGCCGTCCTGCTGGCGGGTCTGATCCCCGCCGCCGCCCTGACCGCCTCGGCCGCTACCGCGGAGGGGGACTGGACCACCTACCGCTTTGCCGATGAATACTGCGACGATACCTGCGACCACGGGGACGGTGTGTGCTACTACCGTCCCGAGGCGGGCTACAAATATACCGCCGAGGGCTTTACCGTGGTTCCCGCCGATTACACCGGCTTCACCCCTCGGCTTTCGGTCATGTCCAAGGAGGCACAGCCTGTCAAGGAGGGCATCTACCTGCAGTTCCGCGTGGACGATTACTCCTACGACGGCGGCCGCGAGGCGGACCAATGGATCGCCCTGACCCTGACCACCGAATATAAGGTGGAGCCCGGCTCCCTGGACTTTGGCGGCGGCTGGATGACCCTCATCCGCGGTAAGGGTGACGGGGTCTGCTCTATGACTCCCTTCCTGACCGATCCCAACACCGAAGAATCCCGCGGCAGCTTTGTCAGCGTGGGTACGGGCGGTAACACCGCTCCAAGGGATAACCAAGGCCGTGAGATCTATACCCTGGAGGTCACCTGGGACGGCTCCGCCTACGAGATGAAGCTCAACGGTACCCCTGTTCCCGGTAGTGCCGAGACCACCAAGCTGTTGGAGAAGCTGGACCCCGCGGGGGAGTTCTTCGTAGGCATCCAGATGCACTCGACGGTCAAGGACGGCACAGCCGCGCTGACCATCCTGCGGTACGGCACCTGCGAGGCCGATGCAACGGCCCCTGTGGGAAGCGACTCCAAGGAGGCGGAGGAGATCTGTGACTTCGGCTTTGCCGATATCCTGGAGCCTTCAACGGTTCCCCCGAATCAGCCTGCCATCCTGTGGAGCCCCGATACCTATAACTTGAAGGATGGGGAGAACTGCGCCTTTGAACTGCTGGGAGACAACACCTGGCACATGGAGGCTACCGATCTCAATTCCTTCCTCTATTTCACCCCCAAGCGCAATTGGTCCTATGACGCTCAGGACTTCCCTGTGTTCGGCATCCTGCTCCGTAACTTCCGGAGCGGCGGCGGTACCCTGTGGTATTGCGCGGGGGATATCGTGTTACCCGAAAAGGGCTGCACCGTCTCCTACCTCGTCTACGACGGAGAGTTTTACGGGGAGGATGAGGAGTACGTCTTCATCCCCATAGATCTTTCCGATCTGTGGACGGGACGCATCAACAACATCCGTCTGGACTTCGTGATCGGCGACGAGCGGGCCCGGGAGTTCGATATCTGCTTCGCGGGGATGTTCCGCAACAAGGACGAGGCCTACGCCTACGCGAGCGATTGGCTGGAGCCTGTCTGCGGGATCGGCGGCGAGACCTCTGCGCATCCCGGTCAGGACTGCCCCGGCGCACCCACCGAGCCGTCCGTGACTGAGCCTCCCTATGACCCTCCCGTTTCCACCGAGCCTCCCGAGATCTGGGACACCATCCCCGAGGAGGCCATCACCGAGGTGATCAGCATGGTGGAGGACGCCCTGAACACCGAGGAGGGAGAGACGGTAGACGGGGACGCGGCCGTGGAGGAGATTCTGGCCAAGTACGGCTGTACGGGTACGGTCGGCACCGTGGCGGCGCTGATCCCTCTGCTGGCGGCTTTTGTATGCAAAAAGAAAGAGTGATTTCAAGCCCTCTCCGAGTCTGCGGGGCAATACCATTCAGTTAAGCCTCCCCCTTTGGGGGAGGTGTCCGCTGAGCAATCTCAGCGCGAAGCGTGACGGGGAGGGCTTTCAAGCGAAAAATTGCCCTCTCTGTCGCCTTTCGGCGCCAGCTCCCCCAAAGGGGGAGCCTTTTGTTTTTCTTAACTTAATGGCCATTGATCTGCGGGGAGGGCTTGCTTTTTTGGATAAAAACAGGGGGTTATAGGGATGTAACG
>JAFQOC010000086.1 GCA_017420845.1 Clostridia bacterium | reverse complement strand
TTGTTGTATAATTACCTCGCTTTCTTGTAGGTTTTTTGTAGCAATTAAATTATACAACAAAGCAAGCGGTTGTTCAAGCCCTTTCGGTTTTGAACAACCGCTTTTTTTGATTTTTGGGGGAGTTAATGACTCAGCCCCTTTTTTACGGAGCTAACGGTTAACGGATAACGGTTATCGGTTAACGGTTATCGGATCGAAAGGATCTTAGTCCTCTCTCTTTTTGCAGAGCACCCATGCCGCGGCAATGACGGCGAGGAGGGCGGAGAGACCCATGGCAGAGCCGCAGCCCTTCTTTTCAGGCTTGGTCTCGTCGGGGGTGTCGGTGGGCGTCCCGGGCGCCTCGGTAGGATCCTCTGCGGGATCGGTAGGCTTTTCGGCGGGATCGGTGGGGGCGTCGGTGGGATCCTCGGGAGGGTCAGTCTCGTCGGGAGTGTCGGGCTCGGTTACGGGAGGCTCGGTCTCGATCTCCTTGCCCACCAAAGCCAGAAGCTTTTTGGCATAGTCGCGGGCCTGGGTTTGGGTCAAGAGAGCATTCTCCATGGCCGCCGAGGCATCCTTGAACTCCTTGGCGGTCTCGTCGCCGCCCTCGGCCTTGAAGGTGTCGATGGCTTCCTGCAGGATCGTCTTGTCGCAGACGGGTCTGCCGTAGGCCTCGATCTCGCCCAGCTGGAGGAGGTAACCGTCGTTGCCGCCGCCGCGGAGCTTGGTGCCCGTGACACGGACGAAGCGGGCGTTGACGGGGGTGTCCAGCACGATCTCGTACCTCTCGCCCGAGTTCTTGTCGGGCTCTCCCTTGACATCCTTGATAACGGTCCAGTTGAGGCCGTCCTCGGAGAGGGCTACGTTGGAATCCTCGGGGAATACGCCGTTGTCCTCCAGCACGATCTTCTCCACGGCGAAGAGGTCGCCGAAGGAGACGCCCACGTACTCGGTGGCGTTGGGGGAGCGGTTGAGACCTACGTTGGAGGTCCAGCCGTTGCCGCTCTTGCCGTCGTTGATGTAGGAAATATCCCAGCCCCATACCTGGTAGTGGGCGGGGGTGGTGGAGGAGTAGAAGGTCTTCTTGCCCCGGGCGATATTCTCGCCCTCCTTGTAGGTGATGACGGTGCCGTCGTCCTTCAGGAGAGTGAAGGTCTCGGGGGCGGGGACCGTGCCGTCGTCGTGGTAGATCTCGATCTCGTTGAGGGCCATGAAGCGGGTGCCCGAGGCGGGATCCACCAGGTCCACGCGGACGTAGCGGGCCTCCTGCTCGCCGATGTCCACCTTCATGCCCTTGGTTTCCTTGATTTCGATATCCGTAAGGGTCTTGACCTCGGTGTAGGTCTTGCCGTCGGCCGAGACCGAGATCGTGAGGGTCTCGGGGAATGCAGAGCCGTAGTCGAAGATGGAGCCTGCGGGGTAGAGGTCCACGCGGTTGAACTTCAGGGTGCGGCCCAGGTCAATGTCCACGTAGGAGGCCTTGCGGTTCTCGGTCTTCCAGCCGTTGCCCAGGCCCTCGGAGATGCGCTGGCCGTCCTGCAGGCAGGAAATGTACCAGCCGTCGGAGCCTGCGGACCAGGGAGCGGTAATCATGGCGTCCATGGCCAGGTTCACCGTAGCGGCAGGCTGACCCTCGGGGGCGTCGTAGTGATCGAAGCCCTCGGGCAGGGCGATGAACATGGCGTCACCGGCGGGAAGGGTGAGCTTCAGCGTCTGACCGTCCAGCTTCAGGGCCTTCAGGGAGCCGTCCACGCGGCTGACCTCGGAGAGGGAGGTGACGGCCTTGTCGAAGGTCAGCTCGATCTCCTGCTTGGCACCGAAATTGTTGTTGACCACCATGAGGTAGTTGCGGCCCGTCTCCTTGTGGCGGAGGAAGGACAGGATCACGGAATCCTTCTTGTCGGCCTGGACGAAGAAGTCGG
>JAFQOC010000085.1 GCA_017420845.1 Clostridia bacterium | reverse complement strand
GGAATCCTCGTTCTTAAGGCCGATGGCCAGGGAGGAGGACACCTCAAAGCGCTCCTTGGTGATCTCACTGCCGTCACAGGTGTAGACAATCTCCACGCGGGAGTATTTGGAGAGATCCACCTTCCCCAGATAGGCGGTGTAGCCGATCTCCAGGTACATATAGGGTTGGTAGATACCGCCTGCGGCGCCGTCGGGCTTGTAGGCCTTCTGGTCGCTCATGGAGGAAATATCCACCGTCCAGGCGGGCAGCTCCACAACATCCTTGCCGTAGTCGCTGTAGGAGAGGGCCCAGTCCCCCTTCAGGGACAGGTGGGGATCTCCGCCCTTCAGCTCGGCGTACTCCACACGGATGGCGTGGTAGCCCTTGCTGAGAATGATGCTTCCCTTGGCGGTCTTGACGCCGTCTCCGGCCTCGGAATCGTAACTGCCGTCCACCACCAAGCGGCCGTCCACATAGAGCTTGGCACCGTCGTCGTAGGACAGCTCAAACTCATAGGCGCGGGTCTCGGTGATATGCAGATAGCCCTCGTAGAGCAGGCCCACGTTGGTGGAATAGGCCAGGTCCTCAGCTGTAAGGGCCGCCACGGTCTGACTGCCCTCCAGGAGGGAGTCAATGAGGCGGAAATCGGGCTGTGTGGGATAATTCGCGGGCAGAGGGTAGGCCGAGACACGCAGTCCCTCCTTCATCTCGGCCAACAGCTCCTCGGAGAGGGTGAGCGCGGGCATACCGTCCGCGGTGTCTCCCTCCCGCTTGGGCAGGATCACCTCACCCTTGCCCGTGTAGCGAATGGCCTGCTCGTAGGCGTAGTTGTTGCGGCGCTCGGGGGCGCTGTCGCCCGTGGTAAACCAGGACTCCAGGTCGTACACGTCGGTGACGTTGTCCAGCCAATGGAAATTCACCTTTACGGTCTTGTCGGTCAAGCCCAGCAGGGAGCGGGGGACGGTGACGGTCAGGCGGTCGCCCTTGACGGCGTAGGCCACGGTACCGATCTCCTGCCAGATGCCGTCCTTGTAGGCGCAGAGGGTGGTGACGGTGTCAGACACGACCTCGTAGTTGACCAGGAAGTCGTAGCCCTCCCAGCCCGTGGTTTTGTTAGCGTCGGCGTCGATGAAGAGGAGCATCCAGTTCTTGTCCTTGTAGGAGGTCAGCTCCCCCGCGGCGCGGGCGTAGAGGTAGAGGTTTCCGCCGTCGGCGGTGATGCGAGACTCCACGATATCGTTGCGGCCCGTGGTGTTGACGTAGTGGATCTTACCCGTTGTGTCGGAGTGGTCGCGGTGGGTGGTATCGTTTTCAAAGTCGGTGTAGACGGGGAAGACCTTCTCCCAATTCTCAAAGACGGCGGGATCGGTCTCGGTCATGGTATGGGCACCCGAGATGCCGTCGGCGGGGAGAACGCCCTTGAAGCGGCGGATGATGGAGCACATCTGGTAGAAGTAGTTATCGGTGTAGCCGCCCTTCATGGGCTCAATGTCACGGGAGAACTCGGCGTTGAACTGATCCACGAAGCCCGTGTCAGTGCCGCGGTCGGCGGGATCGGTGAAGTTCTGGGCTACCCACTCGTTCCAGCGGGAGATGAGGAGGACCTCGCACTCGGGGTTCTTCTCCATGACCTGCTCAAAGGCGTCCTCAAATACCAGGCCTTGCCCCATGGTGTCGGTCTCCAGGAAGGAATCCAGATACTCTTTTGCGGACAGCTTGCCGCTACGTCCCGCGCCAAAGTTGGCAAAGCCCGCGCAGCCAATACCGATACATTCAGCGTACTTACGGGAATCCCGATCACGGTAGCCGTAGCCGTAGCCGAAGTTGACCACGTTGTTGTCGCTCCAATAGCCCTCGCTGTACTTGGCGTTGGGCATGACCCAGGACTTGCGGAAGGTGAGCTTGTCCTTGTAGTACTCGTCCTCCAGGATGGGGAAGGAGCCGTCGTCCAGACACTTAATAAGGGCCAGGGGCTTGCCCTCCCAATGGAACCAGAGGTCCTTGTACTTTTCCTGGGTCATGAACATCTCGTAGAACTTGCCCGTGTCGCCGTGGCCGGGGGTGGCGGTACCGAAGCACCAGGGCACCAGGTAGGGGGTCATCTGCCCCTCGGCCCGCATTTGCAGGCAGGTGTCCAGGAAAACGGTCATGGCATCCTCGTAGAGATAGCCGTTGGTCATGTCGAAGTAGAGGAAATCCACGCCTGCCATGGCAAAGTAGTACATATCCCGGCGGATCTGCCAGACGTCGTCGGCGCGATGGTAGCCCGTCTCGGGCTCGGTCCACCAGCAGAAGCCCCAGCGGGGGCCGAAGTTGGGCTTGTAGGGATTGACCGCCATGACCTTGGAGTTGTCCACGTCACAGGTGGAGCCAACCGTCCAGAGGGAGTAGAACAGACCTACGTACTTCCCTTCCTTGGGCAGTCCCGCCTCGGCGGAGGTGGGGAGCACGCGGCCGAGGGCGTCGGTGGCGGTCTCGTTGTAGTTACGGATGAGGATCTGAGGAGAGTGGCCCTTCTCGGTCAGCACCTGGCCCGACAGAGAGGCGGGGGTGAAGGTCAGCTGATCCAGGGACAGGGCGGGATGCTCGGTGACGGGGGGATCGGTCTCCTCCTCGGGGGGAGCCTCGGTAGGGGTATCGGTGGGGGCTTCGGTGCCGTCTACGGTACCATCATCCACCGTGGTATCCTCGGGTGTACCGGCAGGGGTACAGGCGGCTAAAGCCGAACCCAGCATAAGCCCCGCCAAAAGCAGGGACAGGATTCGGAACAGACGTTTTTTCATGGGGATATCCTCCGTTGAAAAGTACTGATTTGATTATACACGATTTGGCGTGTTTTGTCAATACCAAACAAAAGAACGGCACGGAAAAGCCGTACCGTTCTTCATTATTGCCATCAGTTCTCCAGCTCTCCCATCTCTTCCAGCTCCAGAAGCCCGTCCCAAGCCTCAGCCACGGCGGTGGCGGCGTATTTCGCCAGAGCGTAGCGCAGGGAGGTGGGGTAGTCCTCGGGGAGGGGGAGAGTGACGACGGGGAGCATTTTTTTCTGGATGGGGTTGAGGGTAGCTTTTGAACCTTCCTTGAGCTTGGCCATGGTGTTTTCCCTTCCTTTGCAGTCGGATTTCAGCGGCGGTTCCGATGCCTGCCCGCCGTATGGGTCGTTTGTTTCTTTCGGGGTCGGCTGATGATCCCGCCCAAAAGGTG
>JAFQOC010000084.1 GCA_017420845.1 Clostridia bacterium | reverse complement strand
TCTGTTTACCTTGGGGGTGCTGGATTGCATCATCCTGATCCCCATGTGGAAAAATCTCTGCGGAGGCCTTCTCTATCTAGGAAGCCGTAACAACGCCACAGCCATACTGGACCGCCGCCGTTTTGGGGGGCGTTTGGGTACCTACAACGCCATGGAGAAGTATACGGCTTATTCGGTCTGCTTCTTTATTGCCCGGGAAGCCCTGGTGATTCTACCCGAGATCACGGTCCTCTCCCATGAAAAGGGGGGCGTGGAGCTGAGCGATGCCTCCCGTCTCTACGATTTCGTGGGGATTTACCGCCTGTTCGGAATCGCCGTTTCCTTGGTGATGGGTCTGATCTGGCTGATCTGGACCATCCGTATCATCTCCCGTATCAAGGGAGACGCTCCCCTGTGGGAAAAGCTTACCCATAAATACGAAGCAGAGGTGCTGACCCGCCACGACCTGTTTGCCATGCGCTCGGTGAAGCTTTCCCTGGGATGCCTGATTGCTGCCGCCGTTTTTTCTCTGGATCTGTATCTGGATGGGATCAACATCATCCCGGATGTATGCACCGCCCTGCTTTTGGGCCTGTCCCTTTTGTTTCTTCGCCGCTTCGTTGGAAAAAATCTCCCGGCAACCGTGACGACGGCGGCATACGGTTTGTTTGCGGCTGTGAGTTGGGTTCTTCAGCTCAAGGGCTACTGTCGCATTACCGATCTGACCGACGGTATCCCCGAGGGAACTGCCTATGAGCGCTGGCAGAACAGCGTTCTTCTTCAGTCGGTTACCGCCATCCTGTTCCTCGTCTCGGTTCTGCTGGTGCTCCGCTCCCTGTTCGGTCTGGTCAAGCGCTACACGGGCGTGCACGCCTATGGAGACGATCCCTCCTACGCCACCCATCGTACGGAGGCCATTCACATTCTCATCCGCAAAAAGCTGACCGTGGTGGCGGTCCTGGCCGGTATATCGGCTCTGGCTACATTGCTCCAATGGGGGGTGATTCCCACTCTCCCCGAGCTGAATATAACAGCTTCCGGGGCGGACGCCCAGACCGTCAACGCTGTGGACACCGTCATCACCACGGTATACCAGATCCTTACGGACGGCTTCTGGTTTTTGGATCTGACCGTCGGCGGCATCTGGATCGCTACCCTGGCCTCGGCCACGGGAGAAATCTCCGAGCAGATGGAGTACACCTCCATGATGCGGGACTGATTTCCCGGTTCTTGCATATGTTTCCTGTGATCTGTCCATACTGATACCGTGCCTACGGGCGCGATATATACCGCACAGCGGACAGAAAAAGGAGCATACTATGCAGAACCAGAACAAGAACCAGAACAAGAACCAGAACAACAATCAGAACCAGAACAACAATCAGAACCAGAACAACAATCAGAACCAGAACAACAATCAGAACCAGACCAACCGAAATCAGCAGAAGGCACAGTCTGAAAGCCGTCAGTAATCCCCTCGGGATCACTCCGTGACGGTGGCGGCGTGTCGAGCAGTATGGTACTCGCTTGACCCGCCGCCCTTTTTAGCCTTTGTCCATACGAGAAAGGAAGTCAATTTGATGGAAAAAAATCTCACAGCCCGTTACCTCGCCGCAAAGCGTGCCTTGTTTGACCAGGCCTACGGCACTCTCAACGACATGCAAAGGCAGGCCGTTTTTACCACAGAAGGACCACTTCTTGTTTTGGCCGGAGCGGGAAGCGGTAAGACCACAGTCCTGGTCCGCCGCATCGCCTTCATCATCCGCTATGGCAACGCTTACCATACGGATTTTGTCCCCTATGGGCTGACCGAGGAGCACGTGACTGATCTGGAGCGAGCCATTCATTTGTCTGTCCCGGAAATTGAGGGGATCCTGCCCGAGTTCATCTACGATCCCTGCCCCCCTTACCGTATGCTGGCCATCACCTTCACCAACAAGGCCGCGGGGGAGATCAAGCAACGTCTGGTGAACCAGTTCAATGACGAGACTCTGGCAGGGGATATCTGGAGCGGCACCTTCCATTCGGTGTGCATGCGCATTCTCCGTACATACGGCGACCGCGTGGGCTACGGCAAGGGCTTTACCATCTACGATACCGACGACACCAAAAAGGCCATCGTGGGTGTCATGAAAAAGCTGAACATAGATGAAAAGCAGCTGCCGCCCAAGTCAGTCATGACAACCATCAGCCACGCCAAGGATCGCTTAATGACCGCAGAGGATTTCGAGGTGGAGGCGGGCTCCGACTTCCGCTTGTCTCGCATTGCCGCCGTATACAAGGCCTACGAGGAGGTGCTTCGCGCCTCCAATGCCCTGGATTTTGATGACATCATTCTGCAAACCGTCCGCCTTTTGCGGGAGAATCCCGACGTGCTGGCTTACTACCGGAGAAAGTTCAAGTACGTCTGTGTGGACGAGTATCAGGACACCAACCACGCCCAGTTCATCCTCGCCTCTCTATTGTCGGGAGGCTCTCATAATCTGATGGTAGTGGGCGACGACGATCAGAGCATTTACAAGTTCCGCGGAGCCACCATTGAGAATATTCTGGGCTTTGATAAGGTCTTTTCAGATGCCGAGATCATCAAGCTGGAGCAGAACTACCGCTCTACCAAGAATATTCTGGACGCCGCCAACAACGTGATCTCCCATAACCAGGGCCGTAAAGGTAAGAATCTTTGGACCGCCGGTCGGGAGGGGGAGCCCATCGTCCTGCGTAAATGCGAGGACCAAATGGCGGAATCCCGCTCCATTGTGGATACCATCCGCCGCATGACCGAAAACGGTGGGCGAAAATACAAGGATTTCGCCGTGCTGTACCGTACCAATTCCCAGTCGGCCGGTATAGAGCGAGCCCTTCAGCGCAGCACCGTACCCTACCGTGTGCTGGGTGGTACCCGATTCAGCGACCGTAAGGAAATCCGTGACGCCGTGGCCTATCTTCAGCTTGTTGCGAACCATGCCGATCGGGAGCGTCTCCTTCGTATTATCAATGAGCCCCGCCGCAAGATTGGAGACAAGACCCTCGCGGCTGTTTCCGCCATTGCTGAGGAGCAGGGAATGACCCTCTTTGACGTAATGGACCGCGCCGACGAATTCATGGCTCTCGCTCGCTCCGCGCCCACTCTCCAGTCCTTTACCGCTATGATCCATCGACTCACCTCCTTGATGGGGACTCTGACTCTTCCGGATTTCTTTGACGAGGTCATGGAGCAGTCAGGATACCGCCAGATGCTTCGGGATGGAGGAGAGCCCGAGCGTGAGCGTTTGGAGAATATCGACGAGTTGAAATCCAATATGATGGAGTACGTCAAGACCGCTACAGAGCTGGGTGAGGAGCCTACGCTGGTCAGCTTCCTGGAGGAGTACGCTTTGGTGGCTGATGTGGATAAGTATGACACCAATGCCGACGCCGTGGTCCTCATGACCATTCACAGCGCTAAGGGTCTGGAATTTCCCGTGGTTTTCCTCCCCGGTATGGAGGATGGCATTTTCCCCGGTATGCAGAATATCATGGGATCCTCCGAGGATATGGAGGAAGAGCGCCGCCTTTGCTACGTGGCCATCACCCGCGCCCGTGAGCAGGTTTTCATTCTCCACACGCGAAGCCGCATCTGGTACGGTCAGACTGTAGCGAATCCTCTGTCCCGCTTCGTGGGAGAGATTCCCGAGGAGCTTTTGCAGAAGGAGGACCTGACGCTGGAGGCTATGGCGGCCGTATCAAGTGGCCATGCCCAGCCTCAGAATCCCGGCTACTACGAGCGTCCCCGCCGTTCCAAGACTCCCGTTCATACCGATCGTCTCACCATTGGACAGCCGACTCCCGCCGCCACTACCGAGGCGCGCCAGAGTATGAACGCTCTGGCCCCCGGTGACCGTGTTATCCACGCCACCTTTGGTGAGGGCGAAATCCTGTCCATCAAGCCCATGGGCGCGGATAAGCTCATTGAGGTCATGTTCGATACAGCGGGCACAAAAAAACTCATGGGTACATACGCTAAGCTCAAGAAGATGTAAAAAAATTCATTATGGAGGAGAAACATACTGTGAAGCAACTTAAACTGGGAGTCTTTGGCCTTTGGCGCGGAGGATCTTTTTTGCCCATTATCAACTCTCTGGAGAACGCTACCGTCCACGCCGTTTGCGATCAGGATGAAAGCAAGGTAGCCGAGGCTCTGAAGATCTGCCCCGACGCTTTGGTTTGCGGCGACTTTGACGCGCTGTTGGACAGCGGTATTGAAGGCGTTCTCATATGCAACTACTTCCATCAGCACGCCGCCTACGCTATCCAAGCCATGAAGCGAGGAATCCACGTTTTCAGCGAGTGCACCGCAGGGGCCACCATGAAGGAGTGTGTGGAGCTTTGCGAGTGCGTGGAGGAGACGGGATGCGTGTATCTGCTGGCGGAGAATTACCCTTTTAGTGCCGCCCTTTTGGAGGCCAAGCGCCTCACCGACGGCGGTAACTTCGGCCGTATCCTCTACGCCGAGGGTGAGTACAACCACACAGGCCCCCGTGAGATGCTGCAGCATCTCACCCCCTTCCCCCACCACTGGCGCGCGTGGCTACCCCGTTCCTACTACGTCACCCACTCCCTGGGCCCCCTTATGCACATCACAGGCCAAATGCCCATACAGGTCAGCGCCTTCGCCGTTCATTCCGACGTGCTGGAGCAGTACGACGATTTCCGTCATAACTACGACGCATTTGCCATGATGAGCTGTATCACCGACGGTGGCGCTCTGTTCCGTTTCACGGGCTGTGCCCACATGGGCTCCCACAGCGGCTACCGCATCGTAGGCGAGAACGGCTCCTGTGAGACAGGGCGCTCTTTGGGCGGGAATCTGAACGTGGTCTATCACGAATGGTTGACTCCCGAGGGCAAACCCACCAATGATACTTACGCCCCTGCCTGGCCCGCCAACGCCGAGCTTGCCGAGAAGGCCGGCCACGGCGGCGGCGACTTCTGGACGGTGTTCCACTTCGTGGATGCCATCCTCAACGGCACCAAGCCCTTCTTCGACGTGTACCGCGGCTGCTGTATGTCCGCCGTGGCCATTCTGGGCTGGAGAAGCTGCCTGGAGAACGGTAAGGTCTACTCCATTCCCGATTTCAAGGATAAGGCTCAAAGAGATGCCTGGAGAGACGACGATCTGACGCCTTTCCCCGATGAGAACGGAAACGTTACCCTGCCCTGTGCGGTGCCTCACAGGAAATGATAGCAAAAACGCCCCCGACTGCGCGGTCGGGGGCTTCTTTCTATTCAATTTTTACCACTCCAGCTTGATCTCCTCTCTCGCATCCGAGGAATCGTAGATAGCCTGCATCATGCGGGCGGTAATGATGACCTGGTCGATGTGGGAGGGAAGCTTCTCACCCGTGCGGATGCAACGGATGAAGCTGTCGATCTCGTTCTGGAACATAGGCACGCTCTCATACTCGGGAACCTGTTCGGTCAGCTTGCCATCCTTGGTGCCCCAGACCGTGAAGCCTCCGCCGTAGGTGAGACGGATGCCGGCCTTGTCGCCCAGGAAGTCGATGAAGGTCTCGCCAATACCGATGTTCTGGGCCCAGGCGCCGTTGAGGGTGATGGTGGGGCCTCCCTCGGTGCGGATGAAGCCCGTGACGCTGTCGTCCACGTCGTAGGTGCCGTTCAGATCCTTGGTGACCTCGGACCACATATTTGTGTACACGTAGTTCGGCATATCCACGCCCAGCTTGCAGAAGGCCTGTCCCGAGACGGTCACGGGCTTGGGATCCCCCGTGCAGTACATGACGATATCCAGATAATGCACGCCCCAGTCAATGAGAGCGCCGCCGCCGGCGATTTCCTTGGTGGTGAAGGCACCGCCCAGACCGGGGATGGAACGGTGAGCACGGAAGGAGACGTAAACGTGGTAGACCTCTCCCAACTCACCGGCTTGGATCAGATCGCGGATCTTATTCACAGCGGTGTTAAAGCGGTTGACCACGCCTATGTTTAGGGTCTTGCCGGTCTCGTGCTGGACGTCCTGCATCAGCTTGGCCTCGGCGTAGGTGCGGGCGGCAGGCTTCTCGCAGAGGACGTGCTTGCCCGCGCGGAGGGCGTCAATGGTGATGGTGGTGTGGGCCTTGTTGGGGGTGCAGACCGAAACCGCCTCCACCTCGGGGTCGTTCAGAGCGTCGTGGTAGTCCACGATGGCGGTGCCGCAGCCGTACTGCTTCACGGCGGCCTCGGCGCGCTCGGGAATGATATCGCAGAAATACTTGATTTCCACGTCGGAATTGTTCATGTACGAGGGAATGTGGGCGGCGTTTGCGATGGTACCGCAGCCGATGACGGCAACCTTAATCTTATCCATATGCGGATCTCCTATTTCACAAGGGAATTTTTCTTATGGGGATGTAGATGTATTATATAATAATTCAGCACGGCTGTCAAGAGTTTCCGTGAATTTGCATGTAAATGAAATGAATTTATTTAAGAAAAATGAATTAAAATCGCGAAAATGCTTGCATTTTTGAACAAGCTGTGATATAATATACAGAGATATATGGTAGGAGGAACCGACACCTATGGACAATATGAATTTCGACACTCTCAAGCTGGAAAATCAACTGTGTTTTCCTCTGTATGCCGCATCCCGTGAGGTCATTAAAGTGTACAAGCCTTTTTTGGACGGGTTGGATCTGACCTATACGCAGTACATTGCCATGATCCTCTTGTGGGAGCACAATACCTTGACGGTCAAGGAAATGGGAGACCATCTGTTTCTGGATTCCGGCACGCTGACCCCGTTGCTCAAGAAGCTGGAGGCCAAAGGCTTGATTACCCGTACACGCTCGACCAAGGATGAGAGAAATCTCAACGTCAGTATTACTGATCTGGGTGCTGCACTACGGGAGAAGGCCGTACATATCCCTTGCGAGGTGGGGCGGCTCAATCCTTTGAGTCTGGAGGAAACCGTGTCGCTGTACCGCCTGCTCTACAAGCTTTTGGGGATTGAGGGCATGGCCGATCCCGATTGGGCCTTTTTGAACTGATTCGTTTCTGAATATCCGTAAAAATACTGCGAAAGCCGTCTCGCGATCCGCGAGACGGCGTTCGTTTTTTCTACAGTCAAGGCTCGACGTAGGTGTTGTAAATGGTGATGTAATCCTGAACACAGGCCCGATAGTTGGCGCCCTTGGCGGTGACGCAGACATAGCCGTGACCGTCGGCCGATTCAGCGTAGGTAACCAGGCAGTACAGACTTTCGTCGGTAAATCCCGTCTTTCCGGCGGCGATCTTTACGTTGTTGGGCTGATTGGGGGTTATTGACTCAAACTGGGTGACCATGAGGTTGTGGAGCAGGTTATAGTGGAACATCTTACCGTCTGCTCCGGTGCAGGGAGCGTTATGGCTCTGGGTCAGAAGCACCTTGCGGCAGAGGGACATGTTCATGGCGTAGGCCATGATGGACGCGATTTCGCGGCAGGTTGACTTATGATTGGGATGGAATAAGCCTGTAGGGTTTTCAAAGTGGGTATTGGAGAGTCCCATCTTCTCTGCCTTCTGATTCATGAGCTCCACAAAATCCTCTACGCTTCCCGCGACGTATCGGGCCAGCTCACAGGCGGCAATACCGTCGGATTTCAGCATGAGAGCATAGAGAAGGGACTCCACCGTCAGCTTTTCACCGGGCTCCAGACCAATGCCCGAGGAGCCTTGCCGCTTCATTTCATCGTAAATATCCTGGCTGACCGTGATGGTATCATGGAGACAGTCTTTGTTAGGGAGATTTTCGGCTACCACGATGAGGGTCATGACCTTGGTCATGGAGGCGGGGTAGATGATCTCATCCGCCTTACGGGAGGCGATGATCTCGCCGGATTCCAGATCCGCCAAGGCGGCGTGGGCCGCATCTATGGTATTGGCGGGGATAATCTGTACCTTGTCTGCCCAAGGGAGCAGGACGTTGCCGCTCACGCCGTCGGCATAGGGACGATCCCCTTTTTCTCCGGCTACGCCGCCGCCGCTTTCATGGATGGAAGGATTGGCAGGGAAGTCAAAATAGATTTTCCGTCCACCAATAAGAAGAACGGGGATCAGAATACACAGAAGAACCAAGCACAGGACAGCAGCTGTGGCTGCTCCGCTGATTTTTTGGGTGAACAGGTTACGGAAACCGCCCTTCATGGGCCAGGTGGTCATGAGCTCTCCCACCGAGGGGGATTCACGGTCGGGTGAGACGGGAGCGGTGGATATGTCGTGTTGGGTATCCGGATTCATAGGTACCTCCTTTTGAATAGAGGGGATGATCCGCCGAGAAAATCCTCGGGGGATTCCGATGGAAATAATTGGAAAGCCTTCCAAAGAAAAAATCCGCTCCGGTCAGGAACGGACTTTTCTTACCGCTTATTGAGGATGGCCGACAGGCGGATCCATC
>JAFQOC010000083.1 GCA_017420845.1 Clostridia bacterium | reverse complement strand
TTCTTGAGGGTGGAGAGGCGGTGGGCGATGGAGATGGTGGTCTTGCCCTCGCTGACACGGTCGATGGCCTCGGAGATGAGGCGCTCGGTTTCGGTGTCCATGGCGGCGGTAGCCTCGTCCAGAATCAAAAGGGAAGGATTGAGCAGCAGGGCTCTTGCGATGGAGACGCGCTGACGCTCACCGCCCGACAGAGAGCGGGTACCGATACCCACCATGGTGTCGTAGCCCTCGGGGAGATTGACGATGAAGTCGTGAGCGTTGGCGGCCTTGGCGGCGGCCACTACCTCGGCGCGGGTGGCCTCGGGGCGGGCGTAGCGGATGTTATCCATGATGGTGCCGCGGAAGATGTAGACCTCCTGGGACACGATGGCCACGTTGCGGCGCAGGGAGTTCATCTCCATCTGCTTGATGTCCACCCCGTCGATGGTGATGGTGCCGCTGACGGTGTCGTACATACGGGTGATGAGGTTGGCGATGGTGGACTTGCCCGAGCCGGTGTGTCCCACCAGACCCACGTGGTCGCCCTTCTTGATGGTGAAGGAAATGTCCTTCAGAATGGGGCGATTGGGGTTGTAGTGGAAGTTCACGTGATCGAAGACGATCTCGCCGTCGATGGCGTCCAGACGGACGGGGGCGGGAGCCTCTACCACCTCGGGGACCTGATCCAGCACCTCGAACATACGAACGGCCGAGTTGAGAGTGTCGGTCACCATATTGGTGAAGTTGGTAAAGAAGCTCAGGGGGCCGAAGATCATGCCGGTATAGCCCATGTAGACCACCAGATCACCGTAGGTCATGCGCTCGCCCATGACCTCAAAGCCCGCGAAGCCCCACATGGCGTGGCAGGTACCTGCCACCAGAATGGAGATAACGGGGAAGATTAACATGGACACCTTCTGGGTGCGGAGGTTGGCCTTGTAGAGCTTGGAGGCGTACTCGTAGAAGCGGCTGGTCTCGCCGTCCTCCTTGGCAAAGGCCTTGACCACGCGGATGCCCGACAGGGAATCGTTCATCATGGTGTTCATGGAGGAGGAGCGCCGCCACTGGTGGGAGTAGCACTTCCAGAGCTTGGGCAGGGCGAACTTCAGAATCAGCACCACGGGGATGATGGGAGCGTAGAGAATGAGGGTCAGCTTCCAGTTCATGCAGAACAGGAGTACGGTCAGCACGATGTAGGACAGGACGTGGCTGATGAAGTAGGGCACGCCGTCGATGAAGAAGCTGCGGATGCGCTCGGCGTCGTAGTTGACGCGGTTGATGAGCTTACCCGTGGGATTGGCGTTGAAGTAGGAGAGGGACAGCCTCTGCATGGCGCGGAAGATGTCGTTCTTCATGTTTCGCGTCACGCGGGTGGAGAGGTAGGCGTTGGTGCGGTTCTGGATGATGCCGATGCCCATGGAGAGCAACGCCATCCCCGTCAGCACGCCCACCCAGATGTAGACGTACTTTTCCTCGTGCATCAGACCCGTCACCTGCTCCCCCGTGACCGCGTCAAAGGTAGGCTCGCTGATGACCTGGTCGAAGAGGATGCTACCGCTGACGATGGGATTCACCAGGGACAGGGCTGTGGTGGCCAGCAGGCAGAGAAGCACGACGAAGACCTGCTTCTTGAAGACCATGAAGTAGCCCATAAGCCGTCCCATGACGCCCTTCTTGTTGACGCAATGCTCGCAGACCCGATTGCGGGGATCGCGGTACATCCGCCCGCACTTGGGGCAGGCCCGCTCAAACTGGTTGAAGATGCCGTCGTCGTCGGCGATCTCCTCCCCGCGGTCCAGACGCTCCCAGAGACTCACGAAGGCCAGGAGCTTGAGCTTGATGCTGTTGGTGCAGTAGCCCAGTACCACAGTGGTACCGCCGTTCGCGTAGGCCTTTTTAGCATCACGGAACTCGTCGTCGGTCATCTCGCCCTGCTCGGGGTTCAGATCGTCCTCGGCGTGGAGATGGACCTGGAGGCGGTTGGAGGTGGTGTAGTTGTCGATGTAGGGGGCGGTCATGCGGGCGAGGGGGAAGGTCTCCACCTCATCTCCGATCACGCGGTAGATGTTGCCGTCCGCGCGGGAGTAGACCAGCCACACCTCACCGTAGTCGCCCTTCATGTCCTGATCCAATTTCAGGCACATATCGGGGGTGGCGGGGTCGATGCCGTGGGTCTTCAGGACCGCGGACACCTTGTCGGTCATGATTTCAAGCGGTAAAATCGGAATCACATCCTTTCCTGTACTCCGGGGGAGCGGTACGCGCGAAGACGTACACCTGATGTTTTTTCGATGAGTGCGCCGAAGGGGCTTGCGAAATCCGGTCTCAAATACCCTCGTTGGGGTATACGGGCGGCTGATTTCATGTGCATTATACCACATTTTTCCGAAAAAACAACCCTTTTTCAAAATTGTTGAAAATTTGTGCTATTTGATAACACATTGCATGGTGTGACCTATTTTTTGTGAGAAATTCCAAAAAAAGCCGTTTGAGGGAGAAATGGGGAGGTAATCCGAAAAAATGAGGCAAAAATTGTTTTGACATGATTGCCCATATAATAAAGATGGAAATTGAAAAACCGTCATTTTGGCGGAAGAATTACCTCTTGCTTTTTTCGTCAAAATCGTGTATAATTATTCTATTATCCTTATTTCAACGGATTTTTCACGGGACAACGCCCGAACAAACAACCGAAAGGCAGGGAAGAACCACATGAAACTGATGGAAGATCGCATTCGCAAGGACGGTATTATCGAGGACGGAGACGTGCTCAAGGTCGGTACCTTCCTCAACCAGCAGCTGGACACCCGCTTCATCCGCACTCTCGGCGAGGAGTTTTACCGTCTCTTTAAGGACGAGAACGTGACCAAGATCCTCACCATTGAGGCGTCGGGCATTGGTCTGGCTTGCCTTTGCGCCCTGCCCTTTGACGTCCCCGTGGTATTCGCCAAAAAAGCTAAGAGCAACAACATGACGGGGGAGATTTACGCCTCCTCGGTTCATTCCTTCACCCACGGCACCGACCACACCGCCGTTATCCCCAAGATCATGCTCTCCCCCGAGGATCGCGTACTCCTCATCGACGATTTCCTGGCCCGCGGTCAGGCTCTCCACGCCCTTATCGACCTCTGTGAGCAGGCAGGAGCCACCATCGTGGGCGCGGGTGTATTTGTGGAGAAGACCTATCAGGGCGGCGGCGCCGAGGTCCGCGGACGTGGCGTTCGGGTGGAGTCGCTGGCTAAGATCAAGTCCATGAGCGTGGAAGACGGCATTGAATTTTGCGATTAAGGGACGCTTTTTGACGGATTGTGCATAACGCATAATTATTCTGTTGGCTATGTGAACTTATTGTCGCTTTTGTCACTTGTAAACTTGCCTTATTCGTGTTAAAATTATATCGTATTTTTTCTTCGGTTGCCCTCGTTTATTTCGGTGTTCGGCCGCTCGGCTGTTCATAAATAACAACATATTTTGAAGGAGAAAGAAATGAAGAAGCTCGTATCCGTTGCCCTGTCTCTGCTCATGATCCTTTCCTGCCTGGCCATGTTCGCCGCTTGCGACAGCGGTAAGGATCCCTCCGGTGAGCAGGCGCTCACCCCTGTTCCCAAGGAAGAGATCAAGATCGGTTTCATCTTCCTGCACGACGAGAAGTCTACCTACGACAAGAACTTTATGATGGGCGTTGAGGAGGTCCAGCAGAAGCTGGGTCTGCGCGACGACCAGATCGTCATGATGACCGGTATCCCCGAGGGTGCCGAGTGCACTGAGGCCGCTCTGGATCTCGTCGATCAGGGCTGCGACGTGATCTTCGCCAACAGCTTTGGTCACGAGGAGTTTTTGGCCATCGCTGCCAAGGATCATCCCGAGGTGCAGTTCTGCCACGCTACGGGTACCACCGCTCACACCTCTGAGCTGAACAATCTGCACAACGCCTTCGCTTCCATCTACGAGGGTCGTTTCCTGGCCGGTGTGGCCGCAGGCATGAAGCTCAACGAGATGATCAACGCCGGCCAGTTCACCGCTGAAGAGGCTAAGATCGGCTACGTCGGCGCGTTCACCTACGCCGAGGTTATCTCCGGTTACACCTCCTTCTATCTGGGTGCCAAGTCCGTTTGCCCCACCGTTACCATGGACGTTCAGTTCACCGGTAGCTGGTACGACGTGACCGCCGAGAATGAGGCCGCCAAGGCTCTCATTGCCCGTAACTGCAAGCTCATCTCCCAGCACGCTGACTCCATGGGCGCTCCCTCCGCTTGTGAGGAGGCCGGCATTCCCAACGTCTCCTACAACGGCTCTACTCAGGAGGCTTGCCCCACCACCTTCATCGTGTCCTCCCGCATCAACTGGGCTCCCTACTACGAGTACATGATCAATCAGGTCATCGAGGGTAAGGAGATCGCCGACGACTGGACCGGTACTCTGGCTACCGATTCTGTGGTCCTTACTGCTATCAACGAGGCCGTTGCCGCTGAGGGTACTGCTGCTGCTCTGGCAGATACCGCCGCTAAGCTGAAGGCCGGCACTCTCAACGTCTTCGATACCGCTACCTTCACCGTTGGCGGTAAGACCCTGACCACCTACAAGGCTGACGTGGACACCGACGCTGCCTTCACCCCCGACACCGAGGTTATTGAGAACGGCGTGTTCTTCGAATCCAAGTTCCGCTCCGCTCCCTATTTCGATCTGAGAATCGACGGTATCACTCTCGTCAACGAGAAGTTCTGATCCCATTCAAACCCTTACGCAAATAGCCTGAGTGCTTCCACTCAGGCTATTTGCGGATTTTGTATTCATAGCGAGCCCGTAAAACAACCATCGGAGGTATTCATGTCGATTGCGGTAACAGAAAATCACAAGCAGATCGCCGTTGAAATGCGAGACATCACCAAGACCTTCGGCACCAAGGTGGTGGCCAACAAGAACGTGGATCTGACGGTATATCGGGGAGAGATTCTGGCCATTCTCGGAGAGAACGGCTGTGGTAAGACCACTCTGATGAACATGATCGCGGGGATCTACTATCCCGACGAGGGACAGATCTTCGTGGACGGGGAGGAGGTCGTCATCCGCTCCCCAAAGGACGCCTATAAGCACCGCATCGGTATGGTGCATCAG
>JAFQOC010000082.1 GCA_017420845.1 Clostridia bacterium | reverse complement strand
TTTGAAAAAGGTTGGTTCGTGCCATACCCGCGTTATTTGCCCTCTCACCGCTTCGCGGAACTCTCCCAGAGGGAGAGCCTTAAAGCCTTATGGGGCAAGAGAATTACATAAAACCAGGTGTGAAAGGCTCCCCCTTTGGGGGAGCTCCCGCCGTAGGCGGGTGAGAGGGCAACACCCATAGGTCAGCACAAACTAACAGACCGATAAACTGCAATTCACCGTTTCGGCCTCTCCGCCTTCCCCCTCGCCGTCAGCCGAATAATCAGCATCAGGTCGTCGGGCTGTACCTTGGCCTCGTGGGCGGCGCGGCAACGGCGGATCTCTCCGCATTTTTGGCACTTGGAGATGATGATGTACCCTTTTTTGGGATCCGGCTCGGCCGAAATGGGTTCCAGATCCCCCCCGCAGGGGTTGGCGCGATCGCCGGGATTGATGTCCACGTGCCGCGACCAGAGGCAGAAGGGACAGTGGTTGCGGGAGGAGTAGCCCAGGGGCTTGACCTCGCGGCCGCAATGGATGCAGACAAAGCCGTCGTCCAGCTTGGAAAAGCGTTTCTGTTCCATAGGGGGTCCTTTCATAGGATACAGGATTTTCGTGAAATGGGGATGAACGGAGGCAAGGTCAATGAATGATGAAGGTGCAAATCCTTCGGATCTGTCCATTTTATTGAATGAAATGCGGGAAGCCGAAGGTTTCCGACCACACTTTTTCACTGTTCACTATTGCTTATTATTGTAATATGCTTCCAAAACCTCCCCCGCCGACATAGCGGAGTAGGAGCCGCCGCCCGCCCGCTCAATAACCGAAACCACCACGATCTCGGGATTGCGGGAGGGAGCGCAGCAGATAAAGAGTCCGTTTTCGGTGGATTTGGAGCCCGTCTGGGCGGTACCCGTCTTGCCCGCCACCGTGACGGGGACATTTCTCATGTAGCGGCTGACCTCTGCGGAGGTGGCCACCATCTGCTCCATGCCCTCAATGACGGTCAAGCGGTGGCTGTCCGCCAGGGAGAAGGTGTTGAGGGGCTTGGTCTCGGTGACGAACACGTCGGTTCGGGTGGAAAAATCCCGCACCTTCAAGAGCAAATGGGCGGCGTAGCGGTTGCCGCCGTTGACCAGAGTGGAGAGGTAGACCCCCAACTGCAGGGGGGTGAAGGCGTTGTCCGACTGGCCGATGGCGGCGGCGATGGTATCGGTGGGCTGCCAGTCCAGGCCGTGAAGATCAGCGCGGTGATCGGGCCCCGCCAGGGAGCCCGTTTGCTCTCCCAGCTCAATGCCCGTGGACTCCCCCAGACCCATGAGGCGGCAGTAAAGGTTCATGTTGTTGATACCCAGAAGCCGTCCCGTCTCGTAAAAGTAGCAGTTGCAGGATACCCGCAGAGCCTCGGCGGCGTTGATCCAGCCGTGCTGACGGATGGCACCCGTGCTGTTGTGAATCCAGCAGTCGGGCTGGTAGCTTTGGTAGTAGGTGTAGGTACCGGCACACTCCAGCTTGGTGGAGGAGGTGATGATCCCCTCAGTCAAGGCGGCGGCCACCATGGCGGGCTTGAAGGTAGAGCCGGGAGCGTAGAGGCCGCTCAGGGCGCGGTTGAACAGGGGAAGAGCCTCGTCGGCCAGCAGAGTATGGTAATCCCGATTGTAGGTAGTAAGATCGTAGGTCGGATAGGAGGCGATGGCCAGCACCGCGCCGCTGCCCGGATCCATGGCCAGAATGGCCCCGGCCTTGCAGTCGTCACGGTTGTAGGTGCTCCGAATGTGGTTGATATTCTTCTTCAGCGCCTCCTCGGCGGCGATCTGGAGATGTATGTCAATGGTCAGGTAGACGTCCTTCCCTGCCACGGGCTCGGTCTTCATGTACTCCCTGACGGTGTTTCCGTGAGCGTCCTCCACCACCACCTTGATGCCGTCCTGCCCGTGGAGGTACTCCTCGAAGGCGGCCTCACAGCCCGACTTGCCCACAATGGCGTTCATGGCGTAGCCCAGCTCCTTGTAGTAGCTCCATTCCTCGGCGTAGATGGGGCCGGTCTGCCCCAGAATGTGGGAGGCGTAGCCGGGGAAGGCATAGACGCGGGTAGCCTCGGTGGAAAAGCCAATGCCGGGGATGCCCAGCTCCTTTTCGTGGGTGACGGTCTCCATAGTGACGTTCTCGGCCAGGACGTAGTCGTTGGCGCGGGAAAATCCCACGGCCTCCATTCCCCACAGGACTCGGATGAGGCGGTCAATATCCGCGTTGCTGTAGAGCGGCGTACCGCCCTCGCTCCGCGCGTCCAGCTCGTACTCCTTCACGAAGTATGCGGTCAGCCGCTCCGCCGTGATGCTCCCCGAGGGGTCGGCCTCATAGTAGTCGGTGGCGTCAGCGGTGTTCATGCGCTTCTCACTCTTGATGCGGAGGATGGCCTCGCGGCGCAGGCCGTTGGTGGTCACCACGTCGGAGAAGGTATCAAAGGTGTCCGACACGGGATCCGACAGGGTGGAGCGGTAGGTGTAGCTCGGGTAGTAGCCCTCAAAGGGAAAATCGTAGGTACAGAAGCGCCCCACCTCCCCACAGGTCTCCAGCATGTGAAGAGCTTGCAGAATGGCGGTGTTGCGGGAGGTCATATCGGCAGGGAGCACCGAATAGTCCATGGTCAGGTTGTAGGTGTAGGCGTTGGTTACCAGAGGCACGCCGTTGCGGTCGTAGATCTGGCCTCGGACGGCCTGGACCACCACGGTACGCTCGGTGGTGCCGTCCTGCCTGTGGCCGCCGATGTTCTCGGAGCTCAGCTCCAGCGTGGCCAGCCGCACCACGTAGACGGCGCAGATCAAAAGAAACACCACACCCAGTCCCCACAGGCGTTTGATTCGTTGATTGCGGACGGGCATAGCCATACGGGGACTCCTTTCTTACAGAACCATCAGGTACGGATGGGAATGAGATTGACCGCCAGCAAAAGCAGCATAATGACCACACAGACCATCATACCGGGATTGCACAGCATACGGCCAAAGGTACGGCCGCCCTCCAGAGGCAGAGAGCCGCGGGACAGCTTGCGCTTGTGCCACAGGGAGCAGACCAGTACGACGGCGGTAATGATGAGGCCGAACATCCAGGCGGAAAGACCCAAGGAAACCAGCGCCTGTACCAGGGTGAGCTCGGCTTCGGGATCCGTGGGAAGCAACGCGGCCAGGCGGGGCACGGCGATGCTGCCCAGGAAATTGACGGCGGCGTGGAAGGCCATGCACCAGCCGATCTTACCGCTGCGGGTGTAGACGTAAGCGAGAATCATGCCCAGAAGGAAGGCGTAGAAGAACTGGAACAGGTTGCCGTGGAACAGGCCAAAGAGAAGCCCCGACAGAAGGATGGCGGGCATCTCACCGTAGCCGCGGGTGCGGTCCAGCAAAAGCTTGCGGAAGATCAGCTCCTCCCCGATGGGAGCGCAGATGCAGGTACCCACAAAGACCATCCACGTGGGAGAACTCTCAATGACCTCATTGAGGGCATTGGCGTAGTCGTAATCCATGGCGTCAGAGAGGATCTGCATGATGATGTTGCCCACGATGTTGCCCAGATACATGCATCCCAGACCCATGACCAGGAGGATCATCCAATGGCCAAAGCCGAAGCGGGTCTTCTCCCGCAGGACGTTGTAGCTGTCCACGTAGTCGGTGTTGTGGGGATTCACGGGAATCTTGCGCAGGATCAGATAGGCGCAGGGCAGTGCCACGGCGTACAGAGGCAGAAGGGAGACCACCCAGGTCATCCACCAGGCATCCAGCAGCCGGGGCGCAGTAAACAAAACGGCAAACTGGATGACGTAGGCCGCCACCATCATGACGGTGACCAGCACCGTCAGAGCGAGACCCACACGGGAAAAGGTACGCCGTGCCTCCTTGGGATCCACGGGAGCGGGAGAGGGGGTAGGCTCCTCAGAGAGGGTGTAAAAGGTTTGATCCATAATATAATCTCCTTTCCGCCGCCCTTCGGCGGCACAAATACGTATGAAATTCCATCACTTAATGCGGTAATCCAAGCGGGTGCCCCACAGCTCGGGCGTCTTCAGGATGCGGCCCACACCGTAGATCACGCAATCCCGGGGACGGTCCGCCAGGGTGACGCGCAGCCCGGTCTCCCGATGGATGGCCAGGTCCATGCCCGGCATGGCGGCACAACCGCCGGTCAGCATGATTCCGTACCGATGAATATCGCTGGCGATCATGGGGGACACGTCCTCCAAAAGGGACATGGCGTTGCGGGAAATGGCAACAATGGCAGGGGTGATGGCCTCACAGATCTCGGAGGAGAACACCTCCTGACGGGACGCGAGACCCGTCCGCGCGTTACGGCCGTAAACCGTCATACTGCCCCTGTCCAGACTGTTGTCGCACACTCCAACGCGGACTCGGAGCTCCTCGGCAGTGGAGGCTCCCACCACCAGATTCCGCTTTTGCTTCAGATAGTTCATAATGGCGGCGTCAAACCGCTCTCCCGCCACCTTGATGGAGCGACCCGCCAGAATGCCGCCCAGGGATATGGCGGCCGATTCGGACAGCCCTCCGCCGATATTCAGCACCATGCACCCGCGGGGAGAGGCTACGTGAAGCCCTGCTCCGGCGGCGGCGGCAAATACGGCAGGCACCTGTGCCACGGCCCGAGCCCCTGCCTCGATGACGGTGTTTTCAAGGCCGAACTGCTGAACCTGATCCATGGAATAGGGAGTTGCCATCAGAACCACGGGGCGGTTGAAGGTGGAGCAAAGTCTCTTGTTGAGGAACATGGCGTGAACCATGCTTGCGGCCACGTCAAATTCCGAAACCATGCCCTCCCGAACAGGTCGGGAGGCCAGTATATCCTGGGGGGTCTTGCCCAGCATCTTGCGTGCCTCGGCACCCAGAGCAACCAGCTTTCGCGTCTGTCCGTCTATGGCCGCGGCGGAGGGGCAGCGCAAAATCACGCCCTCGTCCGGCGTCCAGATGCGTGTATAGGTAGTTCCCAGATCCAGTCCAATGTAACGGGGCATGGCGCTCCCTCCTTTCTGTAAGGAATATGAATCCGTCTCGGGCGATTACAGGGTGATACCGAATACCAGCCGCAGAGTCTCGTACAGCCTGCGGACAGGGAGGCCCACCACGTTGAAGTAGTCTCCCTCAATGCCCTTGACGTAGCGGGCGGCGTGACCCTGAATGGCGTAGCCTCCCGCCTTGCCGAAGGGCTCGCCCGTAGCGGCGTAGGACGTGATCTCGGCTTCGGTCATGGGGGCAAAGGTTACCCCCGTCAGCTCGTGGGAGGTAACGGTGCGGCCGCCGTACCAAACGGCCAGACCGCTGGCCACGGTATGGGTACGCCCCTGCAAAAAGCTGAGCATGGCGCGGGCGTCGTCCTCGTCGGCGGGCTTGCCCAAAAACAGACCGTCCGCTGTGACCAGGGTATCCGAGGCAAGAATCACGGTATCATGGTCCAGCGTGCCCTCTGCCTCCAGCGCATCCCGCACCGCCAGGCATTTTTTCAGGGAAATGGCCTCCACGCGCTCTCCGGGGTCGGCCAGATCGCAGGTCTCGTCAGCGTCTGCGACGCGAACGGTAAACTCCACCCCGAGGGTGGCGAGAATCTCCCGACGGCGGGGAGAGGCGGAGGCCAGAATGAGCTTCATAGCGGCGTACTTCCTTTCACAATGGGATACTTTCCCATGCTAATTATAATCCTTTACATTATACCATAAACCGTCGGGACTAGCAAGGGGATTGGAGAGGAAATTTTGTTAAGATTTGTCGACGGCTTTGTCGACGGTTCATTATACCATTCCTCACGAAAGAGGGAACACGACTTTTTCGGACAGGGCTTGACAATGGCAGCTGACCTGTGATATAATTTTAGGGACGGAGGGCGCCCCCCACCGACACCATCGCAAGGAGACCAATCTATGACGACCGCTCAAAACGCTACGTTGATTATCCTGCTCATTGCCTCCGCAGTCATGACCGTCACCTCTCTGCTCCTGCTTCTGCGAAAAGTATTTCCCCGCTCTGCGCCCAGGGGCTTACCCGCGGCGGCTGACCGAAGCGGCATGAATTTCGGCATTGCCATGACCTTTATCCTGTCCATCTGGTGTCTGCGCTACGCCGTAGGCTTCTATACCATTCTCTCGGTCAAGGATGGCCAGCCCACGCTGACCGCGGCCGAGGAGATCCTGAACAGCCTGCTCCATACCCTCCAGACCTTCAGTATGGATGAGGACTACACCGCGTACATCCTCGACGGAAAAAGCATGGTCGCCGCCCTGGGAGGGACGGATGCGTGGATACAGAATCTCTACGGCATGTATTCTACCCTTCTGAACGCCGCCGCGCCCATTGCGGGAGGCGCTGTTGTCTTTGAGCTTCTGGTCAGTGTTTTCCCGACGATCAAGCTGTTCTTCAGCGGCCTTTGCGTCTGGAGAGAGAAATACTATTTCAGCGAGCTTAACAAAGCGTCTCTGGCGATGGGAAAAAGCATTCGCGCCAATACGGGCAATCGGCGCCTCACCCGTCCCCTGCTCATTTATACCGACGCGTACGTGGACGACGAGGAGGGAAAGGGCTCCGAGCTCATGCCGGAGGCCAAATCCATCGGCGCCATATGTGTCCGCGACGATCTCGCCCACGTGCGTAAAAGCCGCCTTGGCTCCCGCAAATTCTTACTCATTGGCGAGGAGGAGGAGGGCAATCTGCAGGCCCTGGTGAGCCTGGCCGATGAGCGCAATTACAAATTCCTGAAAAAAGCCGAAATATTCTTTTTCGCCGACAGCGACGCATACCTACAGATCGAAAGCCGCGTCCGTGACTGCCTGTCCTCAGATCACGGCTTTACCGAAAAGGAGATCCCCTCCTTCATCCCCATCCTGGGTTACCGCAACCTGATCTCCAACCTTCTGACCGACATTCCCCTATACGCCCCCCTGATCGGAAAGCAACGCGATGAAAACGGTGTCGTGGATCTGACGGTCAGTATTCTGGGTGCCGGTAGGATCGGCATGGAAATGTTCCTCTCCACATACTGGTTCGGTCAGATGCTGAACTGCCGCCTCCACATCCGGGTGATCTCCAATCAGACCAAGGAGGAGTTCTGGGACCGGATTGATTACATCAATCCCGAAATCCACCGTACCACGCAGAAAAACGACCCCATTCTACGCATCAACCCACGGGGGGATATGGCCGACGTGTACGCCGACGTGGAGTACGTACAGTGTGACGTGCTCTCCTCGAGCTTCCTTCGGCTCCTGCTCAATCCCGAGGAGGGACAGCGTGATCTGCGGGAATCGGATTATTTCTTCGTATCTCTGGGCTCCGACAAGGAGAACATTTCGGTAGCCAACACCATCCGTACCTATCTGGGCCGTCACCACATCGAAAATCACTCGAAGGCGCGGGCCGTGGTCGCCTACGTCGTCTACGACAGTGACCTCGCGGACACCCTGAACCGTACCACCCACTATACCTACTACGGCGATAAGCCCGATATCCTATCCGTGGCCGTCGGCAATTTGCGGGACGTCTACAGCGTAGAAAACGTCTTTATGACCCGCCACAGCTTCCACTCCGGTCATATGCATCAAAGCTATCTGTCTGTACAGAAGCAGGAGGACCGGGAAAAGGCTCACAAGAAGCGCATCAACGACGATTACAAGTACTGGGCCAACCTTGCGAGAAGTCTGCACTATGGCTATGACATTTTCGCCGCGGGCTTCATGGACGTTTCGGAATTCGATTATCCCTCCTCGACGGATCCGAGCTACGTAGCCGCCCGGGATCAGGCTGTCAGCCACTACTGTCAGGTCTTGTCCGCCGAGATTCCCTTGCCCGAGGGCTGGGACGAGGAGACCTTCCACACCCTCCTGCACCGCCTGTCCTGGGCGGAGCACCGACGCTGGAACGCCTTCACCCGAGTCAAGGGCTTCTGCGGCACGGCGTGCTACGATGCCTACGTTCCCAAGACCGGCTCTTACAAGCATATGCCTCTCCGTCTCCACCCATGCCTCGTGGAATGTGACCAAAACGGCATTCGCGGGCAGCTGGACGAGAAGGGTCACGTTGTTGAAGACTCCCTCTTCCAATTCACGGTGGATGACAGCACCGACTATCTGGATCGCCTCACCATGGATCTGTACCAAAAGGGGCTCAATTCTTACGATTTCAAGCAGTACGATTACCCTGTCACCGACATCGATTAAGCCGCAAGCAAAGAAAAAAAGAGCATCTCCCACGCGGAGGTGCTCTTTCTTATGCCTTGACGAAGGATCACTTATTTCCCTGCAGGGCGCGGCGCTTCTTCATCATTTCCTTCATACGGGTCTCGGTATTCAGGATGACCTTGCGCAGACGGATGGACTTGGGGGTGACCTCAATGAGCTCGTCGTCGTTGATGTACTCAATGGCCTCCTCCAGGGTGAAGATGCGGGGAGGAGTCAGCAGAAGCTTCTCGTCGGCGCCGGTGGAGCGGACGGCGGTCATGTGCTTAGTCTGGCAGGGGTTCAGGGCGATGTCGTCGTTCTTGGGGTTCTCGCCCACGATCATGCCCTCGTAGACCTGGGTCTGGGGACCCACGAACATCTGGCCGCGCTCCTGGGTCTTGTACAGACCGTAGCGGGTGGTCTCGCCCGCCTCGGAGGCCACCAGGGAGCCGGTGAATCTCATGACGATCTCGCCGCGGTAGGGCTCGTAGCCCGCAAACAGGGTGTTCATGATGCCCTCACCGTGGGTAGCGGTGAGGAACTCGGAGCGGTAGCCGAAGAGACAGCGGGTGGGGATCTTGTACTCCACGCGCATACGGTTGCCCGAGCCCAGAGGGATCATTTCCAGAAGATCGCCCTTGCGCTGACCCAGCTTCTCCACCACGGGGCCCACATAGTCGTTGGGGACGTCCAGGGTGACGTGCTCCATAGGCTCGCACTTGACCCCGTCGATCTCCTTGTAGAGGACGCGGGGATTGGAGCAGGTCAGCTCGAAGCCCTCGCGGCGCATGGTCTCGATGAGGATGGAGAGGTGCATCTCGCCGCGGCCCGCCACGCGGAACTCGTCGGTGGTCTCGCCGTTGCTGACGCGGAGGGAGACGTCCTTGAGGAGCTCACGGTAGAGTCTGTCGCGGATCTGGCGGGAGGTGACGAACTTACCCTCCTTACCGGCCAGAGGGGAGTCGTTGACCGCGAAGGTCATCTCCAGGGTGGGCTCGGAAACCTTGACAAATTCCAGAGGCTCGGGGCACTCCACGGCGGTGACGGTATCACCGATGGTGATCTCCCCGGCGCCCGAGAAGCAGACGATGTCACCCATGGTGGCGGTTTCAACGGGCTTGCGCACCAGACCGTCGATCTGCATGACCGTGACGATCTTGGTCTTGCGGGGGGTAGCGCCCGAGTGGTAGTTGCAGATCATAGCCTCCTGGCCCACATTGATGGAGCCCCGCTCGATGCGGCCGATACCGATGCGGCCCACGTAGTCGCTGTAATCGATGGAGGAGACCAGCAGCTGGAGGGGACCCTCCTCGTCTCCCTCGGGAGCGGGGATGTAGTCCACGATGGTCTCAAAGAGGGGGGTCAGATCCTCGCCCATGTGGTCGGGATCAAAGGAAGCGGTGCCGTCACGGCCGGAGCAGTAGAGCATGGGAGAATCCAACTGCTCGTCGGAGGCGTCCAGGTCGATGAGCAGCTCCAGGATCTCGTCCTCCACCTCACCCAGGCGGGCGTCGGGCTTGTCGATCTTGTTGATGCAGACGATGACGCGGTGGTTGAGGGCCAGGGCCTTCTGGAGCACGAAGCGGGTCTGGGGCATGGGGCCCTCGGCGGCGTCCACCAGAAGGATAACGCCGTTGACCATCTTCAAGACGCGCTCCACCTCACCGCCGAAGTCGGCGTGGCCGGGGGTGTCGATGATGTTGATCTTCTTGTCCTTGTAGTGGACGGCGGTATTCTTGGCCAGGATGGTAATGCCGCGCTCCTTCTCCAGGTCTCCCGAGTCCATGACGCGGGTGGTGGTGTCCTGGTTGTCGCGGTAGATGCCGCCCTGCTTGAGAAGACCGTCCACCAGGGTGGTCTTACCATGGTCAACGTGGGCGATGATGGCTACGTTACGGAGGTCGTTACGAATCACTTGCTTATCCTTCTTTCCGTGGGTTTTCCGCATCCCGTGAGGGAAAACCGAAAAACCGCGCAATATTTCATTTTCCGTACTTATTATAGCATATCAAGGGGTATTTTGAAAAGATTGAAAAAAACGATATTCAACAAATGTTGGGGGGTGTTTTTGTGGATGTTGACAAAATTGCGGTGGGGCAAGAAAAATTTACGGGTGGGTGTAAGATTTGGACATAGAAAAGCGGTATAGTAGATGCAGGCGTGGCCTGTGGAAAGGAAATCGCTCTATGAAGAAACGAACATTACTGATCCTTGTCGCACTCGTTTGTCTACTGCTTCTCATAGTCTTCGAACTCCACATCCAATCCAAGATGAGCAACAGCTACGATCCTTTGAATTTTCTGATGGGTATATTCGCGAGCTCCTCCACGTTCCTGTTTGCGGCTGTCGCCGCTGTCGCTGCTCACGACGAGATCAACCTCCGCAGTCGCAGGGAAACCCCTTCGGATTATGTCATGGTCAAGGGCTTTCGCGTGCTGGAAAAGAAATGCACCTACGACGGGGAAGGTATGGTTCTCCTTTGCCTTGCAAATTGTGCCAAAAACGTGTATACCGTAACGGTGACCGTCACCTACTTGAACGCCGCCGATCAGGCAATCGGTCGGGAAAAGCAAACCGTCACAGGCTTTACCGGAGGCATGGAGAAATATCTGTGCTTCCGTCCCGGGCGGGATTTCCACGCCTTTTCCTACACGCTGGAGACCTCCCTGTTCCGCGGTGTCAGCACTGAACAGGATTTCCGCTCCGACGGCTTTCAAGTGAAGCCTGTATACGGCACGGAGGAGGACAAGACTCCCCGCAAAGGCATATACCCCGTCCGGCTTTACGTCACCGAGGAGTACACAGGCACCCGCGAGGCGGAGGTGGCCTGTACCTACGTCCTTCTGGACAAGGAGAACACCGTGCACGGCATATACGCGCCGCCTCCCCGCCGTCTGACCGAGCCTGTTCCCGCCCACACCTTCCCCGCCGCTGAATTTTCGTACCTCTCCAAAGGAAAGATCCCCCTGGACGAAGAGCTTCCCAAGGAGGGAGTGAAGGGGATCTGCGTATATACCGTTACCCCCGTTTGAAAACCAATCTCTCGAAAGGAGCCCCCATGAGACCCTATCTGACCGACGCCGAGATCATCTCCCTGTACTGGGCGCGGGACGAGCAAGCCGTCACCGAGACCGCCCGCCGCTACGGGAGCTACATTCACGCCATCTCGGTGCAGATCCTGGAGAGCGAGCCCGATGCCGAGGAGTGTGTCAACGACACCTACCTGAAGGCATGGAACACCATCCCGCCCCAAAAGCCCTTTTCCCTCAAGGATTATCTTGGCCGGCTGGTGCGCCACCTCTCCATCGACCGCTACCGCGCCATGCGGCGGGCCAAGCGCAACATCCACATGACCGAGGCGCTGGACGAGTTGACCGCCATTTCCCCCGACACCGCCCAAGATAACCCCGCCCTGACCGAGGCGCTGGACGATTTTCTGGGGAAGCTTGACCCCACCGACCGCGCCCTGTTTCTGGGGCGCTACTGGTACGGCGAATCCAT
>JAFQOC010000081.1 GCA_017420845.1 Clostridia bacterium | reverse complement strand
CGGCCAGCCACGGAGAATCCGGAGACACCGCCTCAGGGGCGGTCTCCTCATGGGATCCATCGGGAGCTGTCCCGACCTCCTCCGCCACGGGGGCGAAGGCATCATACAGAGTTTCTTCCATAGTTTTTCCTTTCTCTTATTCACCCACTACGCCTCCCCGGGCGGAGTCGGAGCCTTCCCCACAGCCGCCGTAGGAAACGTGACGCGGATACCGACGGGCCAGTCTGCGAAGTCCGGCCTCCACCACGGAAAACCCGTCCCGATCCCGTCCCCCGAAGCCCTCGGAGCGGATCCCCAGCAAGCCCTCCTTCTCCTCCACCTCCAGAGAAGCCTCTGCCACAAGGGGCAGAAGGGCCTCCAGATAGTCCAGATAGGCCTGCAGAAGAGCCGACACCCCCGCGCAGACAATATCCTGCCCGTGGGGGGCGTAGCCCGCGTGCCCCATAGCCCGCAGAATCATGCCGCCGCCACAGGGCGCGCATTGAATTGTAATCATGGATCGTCATGCCTCCGCCTTGTCCTTCAGAAGACCCGCAAGATGGATCCCATCCACGTCCAGCTCGGCCAGTACCCCCTCGGCGGCCGCCCGATTGGCAGGCTCGAACAGCCCCGCGCGGTAGAGCTCCAGAAGGAGCGCGTTCCGCTCCGCGCGGCTGAGAGGATTCCGACGCTCGGCACGGACCTCGATGTCAAAGGCAGGACGGCGGTACAGAGCAGACCCGTCGCCCGAAACGCCTGCGGACCGCTCCTGCAGACCTCGGTTGGAGTAGCGGACAAATCGCCAATCGCCCTCCCCGTCGGCAATGCGGAAGCACCGCACCCCGTCGTAGAACTGGCGCATCAGCTCAATGACCTGACTCATGATGGCAACGTATGCGCGGTAGGTCCCCGCGATCATGTCGCGGCTGGCCTTGTCCCCCGCATCGCGGAGAAGCTCAATGGCCTGGGCCGCCGTGACACCCCCCGTAGCGGTGCCTTGGGAGATATCGCGGTTGCCCGTGGTCTCCTTGAGCTCCTCGATCTTCATGCGCCGCACCTCGGTGAGACTGCCGTCCATGGGGGACAGGGTGATCTGACGGAGCTTTTCCTCGTCGATATCCCCCTCCACCTCGATGATGCGCTTGTCGGGATTGAGAAAATCCTTCTCGCTGATCCCCAGGGACCGCTTGGCCCAGTAACGCACCCGGGAGGCCGCGTTGGCGTACTCCAGAATGTGCCCGTCCAGCTCGTCGATGTAGCCCTGGGGATTCCGCCCCACCGCGATGAGACCGTACCCCGCAGGGGTGCCCTCATCGGGGTAGAGCGTATCCAGCACCACAGGGTATTGGCCGTGATCGTACCAGCCCCGCTCGGCACAGGTGGGATCGTTCTCGGAGGCGTACAGCAGTACGTCCCCCGTGAACTTGGCGTAGTGGAGGCGGGTCAGCCCCGTGGGATCGGTGCGCTTGTAGTACCAATCCACCACGGCGGTCTTGTCTCCCAGCCCCGCCGTGCCGTTGACGTAGCTCCCCCCCATGTCAGGGGTAAAGAGAGAGCCGTCCTCCCGCATGGCCGCCCGCTGCTCCTTCAGCCGGGGATACCGCGCCATCAGCTCCTCGGTGTCGCACAGCCCCACGAT
>JAFQOC010000080.1 GCA_017420845.1 Clostridia bacterium | reverse complement strand
GAAGGTTTTGCACCTGAACATGCCGAAAGGCATATTTCACTTGCGCGTAGCGCAAATTTCACACCGCAGGTATTTCACACGCCGCAAGGCGTATTTCACTCAAATTTGGGTTTAGCGCAGAGCGATAAACCCAAATTTGAAAGCCTTCCGAATCGGTATAAACATTTCCTTGACAAAAGAGGCGATATGGGGTATAATAACCGTAGAACCGTACCGAGAAAGGAGAACAGCATGGAGCGTCTGTACACCCATCCCCACGATCCTACCCTTGTAACCATGCACGACTGCATTGTTACAAGGATCGACCTGGAGACCACCGAGGACGGGACTCGCATGACCTGGCACCTCCCCGACGGCATCTGGATCGCCCCTGAAATATCCGGCCACGAGCTTCAGAAGACCTGCCGTACTGCCGAAGCCCATACCGTCTTTGAGGCGAAGCATCCCGATACCGAGTGGGATCAAGAGGCTTCTATCTGTCTGAAAAGCCGCTGGCACGGCAAGGATAAACGCATGAACACCGAGACCTGGGCGTACGTGACCATTCCCGAGCTTGCCCAAGCTATGCAAAAGGATAGCTGGTCCCTGGAGATCGTCAGCACCTACACAGAGGGACGTATATTCCTAGTTACAGGCGAGATCCATACTCCGAAGGAGCGTCGGTGGCGTCAGTTCCGCATGACCTTCACCGCTGAGACCGCGAGCTACTTCTGGGATGCCATCTGCCCCGACCGTGTATGGTGACGGAGCAGGAGTAGATCGCGGAATTGAGAATTGGGGTTTAGCGGTGTGTTGGGTGCGAATGCCTTCTCCATGTGGTAAACTCCCCCACCCGCTTCGCGGGAGCCCCCTCGGAGAGGGAGCCTTTTGCCCAGACCCGCGGTAATTCGTTACCCGAAAAGCGATTCTTACCCGCGCCCCAAGGCTCCCTCCCCGAGGGGGCTCCGCCCGCAGGCGGTGGGGGAGTTTACCGTCAAGGGCATTTTTATCCCTTCAAACAGTTCGACAAACCCAAATTTGACCATCCCATCAAAAAATAGAGCCCCACAGAAAGGAGCCACCATGACCAACCGCGTATTCCTCATCGTCCTAGACAGCTTCGGCATCGGGTAAATGCCCGACGCATACAAATGGAACGACGAGGGGAGCAACACCCTCGGCGCCGTCCGCAACCACCCCGCTTTCCACTGCCCCACCATGGAGCGGCTGGGCCTCTTCCACATCGACGGGGTATCCGACCCCGCCGACCTTGCCGATAAGCCCGCCCCCATGGCTACCTACGCCCGCATGACCGAGTCCTCGGGCGGTAAGGACACCACCATCGGCCACTGGGAGATCTCGGGCATCATCTCCCCCAATCCTCTGCCCACCTACCCCGAGGGCTTTCCTCCCGAGGTGCTGGAGGAGTTTACCCGCCGCACGGGCTACGGAGTTCTCTGCAATAAGCCCTACTCGGGCACCGACGTCATCCGCGACTACGGCGAGGAGCATCTCGCCACGGGCAAGCTGATTGTCTACACCTCCGCCGACAGCGTCTTCCAGATCGCCGCCCACGAGGATAAGATTCCTGTGCCCGAGCTCTACCGCGTCTGCGAGATCGCCCGCGATATGCTGACCAATGCCTGGGGAGGCAAGCACGCCGTGGGCCGCGTCATCGCCCGCCCCTTCGAGGGGGAGGCTCCTTTCAAGCGCACCTCCCGTCGCCACGATTACTCCATTCTGCCCCCGGCTCCCACTATGCTGGACGCCATCAAAGGAGGGGGACAGGACTGTATCGCTGTGGGTAAGATCACAGATATTTTCGTAGGACAAGGTGTTACCGAGACCATCCGTACCGCCGGCAACGCCGAGGGCATGGCCGCCACCGCCAAGGTGGCCGAGCGGGACTTCCACGGCATCTGCTTCACCAACCTGGTGGACTTCGATATGGTCTACGGCCACCGCAACAACGTGGAGGGCTATGCCACCGCTCTGACCGAATTCGACACGTGGCTCACCGACTTCCTCCCCATCCTCGGGGAGGACGACCTCCTCATCATTACCGCCGACCACGGCTGTGACCCTTCCACCCCCTCCACCGATCACTCTCGGGAGTACACCCCCATGCTGATGTACCGCAAGGGTGCGGCAGGGAAGGATCTGGGTACCCGAGGGACCTTTGCCGATATCGCCGCGACCATTCTGGACTACCTCGGCGTGACCGCTGACGGGCTGGCTGGGGAGAGCTTTTTGCGCTGAAGGGAAAACGTAAGGTCAAACGTTTTTCAAATTGCAGTTTATCGGTGAGTTTGAACATTCACGTTCCGCTCGCACCTTGGCAGGGGTGCAGGGGGCGAAGCCCCCTG
>JAFQOC010000079.1 GCA_017420845.1 Clostridia bacterium | reverse complement strand
GCCAACAAAGGGGAGATCTTTGGCCTCCTGGGCCCCAACGGCGCGGGCAAGACCACGACCCTCCGTATACTGGCCACCCTCATCCGCCCCGACGAGGGGGACGCCACCCTGGACGGGATCAGCGTGGTGAAGGATCCCGACGCCGTCCGCTCCCGCGTGGGCTTCCTCACGGGAGAGCTGAAGCTGGAGGATTTCTTCACCCCCAATTACCTCTTCGATTTCTTCTCCTCCCTCCACGGGGTGGATCCCGCCACCGCCGCCGCCCGCAAGGCTGAGCTGTTCGGGAAATTCGGCATCGACCGCTTTGCCGAGGTCAAGGTAGGGAATCTCTCCACGGGCATGAAGCAGAAGGTGTCCCTGGTGATCTCGGTGGTCCACGACCCCGACGTCATCATCTTCGACGAGCCCACCAACGGCCTGGACGTCCTCACCGCCAAGGTAGTTACCGACTTCCTCCTGGAGCTGCGGGAGAGAGGCAAGACCGTTATCCTCTCCACCCACATTTTCAGCCTGGTGGAAAAGCTCTGCGACCGGGTAGGCATCATCATCGACGGCCGCATGGTAGCCTGCGATACCCTCCCCGCCGTCTGCGGCGGCCTGAGCCTGGAGGATCGCTTCTTCGAGCTGTACAAGGACCGCAAGGGGGAGGAGGCGTGATATGAAAAACATTCTCACCATCATGAAAAAGGAGCTGCGCCGCTTCTTCGGGGACCGTCGTATGCTGGCCACCCTCATTCTCCCCGGCCTGCTGATCTACGTGGTCTACTCCCTCATGGGAGGCGCATTGACCGACGCCGTGGGAGGCGGCGGGGAGGATATGGAGTACCGTGTCCTGCTCCACGGCTCCTCGGATATGATCTCTGCCGTCACCCTGAACAGCGGGGTCAACGTCACCTACTACCGATGCCCCGACTGCACCGAGGAGCACGACCGCGACACCGTGGCTGCCGGCATAGGCGAGGGGAGCTACCACGCCTACATGGTCATCCCCGAGGGCTTTGACGAGGCCGTCATGACCTACGATCCCGCAAGCGGCCTGCCCGCCCCCGAGGTCCGGATCTACTACAACTCCTCCGACGCCGATTCCTCGACGGCCTACTCCACCCTACTGGCTCTTTTGAACGCCCTGGAGTCCTCCATGGCCAACCGTTTCGACGTGAATGTCTCCTCCGATGTGGCGTTTGACGTAGCCACCGAGGAGGATCTGACGGGTATGCTCTTCTCCATGCTCATGCCCCTGCTCCTCATCATGCTCATGTTCTCCTCCTGCATGGCCATGACCGCCGAGTCCATCGCGGGCGAAAAGGAGAGAGGCACCATTGCCACTCTCCTCATCACCCCCATCAAGCGGAGCGAGCTGGCTCTGGGCAAGATCGCTGCCCTGTCGGTCATGTCCCTGCTGGGAGGACTGTGCAGCTTTGCGGGCGTGCTCCTGGCTCTGCCCAAGCTCATGGGCGGGGAGGAGATGGGAGCCGTGGACGCCTCCATCTACACGGTCGGGGACTACGCCATGATCCTGTGCGTGATCCTCTCCACCATCCTGGTCTTCGTCTCCCTCATCGCCACCCTGTCGGCCCTGGCGGCCTCGGTCAAGGAGGCCTCTACCCTGATCTCCCCCCTCATGCTGGTGGTGACGGTCATCGGCATCAGCGGTATGTTCGGCAGTCCCGACAAGAGTCTTGGCCTGTTCCTCATTCCCGTCTACAACAGCGTCCAGTGCATCAGCGGGGTGTTCTCCATGAGCTATGAGCCTCTGCAGATCATCCTCACCGTGGCGGCTAATCTGGTCACCGCAGGATTGTTCGTGGTGGTACTGACGAGATTGTTCAACAGCGAGAGGGTTATGTTCAAGAAGTGAGGAAATTGCAGTTTATCGTTCCGATAAACTGCAATAGTGAAATACGCTTCGCGTGTGAAATGCCTGCGGCGTGAAATACGCTTCGCGTGTGAAATCCTCCCTTCGGTCGGGTGTCGGAAGAAACCCTACGGGTTTCAATTT
>JAFQOC010000078.1 GCA_017420845.1 Clostridia bacterium | reverse complement strand
GGGCTCGTCTCTGGGTGCCACCTTCCGCAGAGTCCTGATCTGGACCTTGACCTGGGCCTTCTTCTCCACCTTCACCAACTACTTCGTGGGGATGCTTCTGGCTCTGCTCATCAACAAGAAGGGGATACGGCTGAAAAAGCTCTACCGCACCCTCTTCGTGGCCACCATCGCCGTTCCCCAGTTCGTCTCTCTCCTCATCCTCTCCAAAATGCTGGACACGGGAGGCGGTACCCTCGGCAGCGGCGGCGGTATCATCACCCAGCTCATCGAGAACATCTTCGGCTACCACCTTCAGTTCGGTCTGGACATTCTCACCACACGTATCTGCATCATTCTGGTGAATCTCTGGATCGGTGTGCCCTACAGCATGCTCTTGTGCAGCGGTATCCTCATGAACATCCCCGAGGATCTCTACGAATCCGCCCGCATAGACGGCACGGGGCCCCTCCGCCGCTTCATGAAGATCACCCTGCCCTATATGCTTTTCGTCACGGGCCCCTACCTCATTACCCAGTTTATCGGCAACCTCAACAACTTCAACGTCATCTATCTCCTCAGCGGCGGCGGCCCGGGGGATCTCTCCCTCTACACCAACGGCGCCAAGGGTACCGACCTCCTCATCACCTGGCTCTATAAGCTCTCCCTGGGTGCCGACCGCAACTACAAGCTGGCATCTGTCATCGGTATCCTCGTCTTTCTGATCTCGGCCATTCTGTCCCTGGTGGTCTATAACCGATCCTCCGCCGTGAAAGGAGAAGAACATTTCCAATGAACCGCACCGAACACATCACACAAGCTCCCCCCAAAAACCGCCTCCTCGGTATGCGCGCCCGACGCGCCGTGGGCAATACCGTGGGGCAGGCAGTCCTCACCGCCCTGGCCCTTCTGTGGCTCATCCCCCTGTTCTACCTGCTGGTCCAGTCCTTTCGCGCCGAGCCGGGGGCATGGAGTCCCGGCTTCTTCCCACAAACGTGGACGCTGGACAACTACAAGCGCCTTTTCACCGAGACCGACTTTCCCCGCTGGTACGGCAATACCCTCCTCATCGCCGTGGTCAGCTGTGTCATCACCACCCTCTTCGTGCTGGCGGTATCCTACGCCTTCTCCCGCATCCGCTTCCCCGCCCGCAAGCCCCTCATGAACATCATGCTGATTTTGGGGATGTTCCCGGGCTTTATGTCCATGTCGGCGGTGTATTTCCTTTTGAAGATCCTCCTGCCAAATAACTACCAGTCCCACGCCTCTCTCATCATCGTCTACTCGGCGGGGGCGGCCCTGTCCTACTATATCGCCAAGGGCTTCTTTGACACCGTCCCCAAGTCTCTCGACGAGGCCGCCCGCATGGACGGAGCTACCCGTGCGCAGGTCTTCGGGCAGATCATTCTCCCCCTTTCCAAGCCCATCATTATTTACACCATCCTCATCAGCTTCATCTCCCCCTGGTGCGACTATATCTTCGTGTCCTACATCCTTTCGGGGGTGCCCGACACGGGAATGTACACCGTCTCCCTGGGGATGTTTCGTTGGCTGGAGCGGGAGATGATCCAGCAGTATTTCACCACCTTCTGCGCCGCGGCGGTGGTGGTGGCGGTGCCCATTACCCTTCTGTTCATGTGGCTCCAAAAGTATTACGTGCAGGGGGTCACGGGGGGCGCGGTGAAAGGATAACCTTCAAATTGCAGTTTATAGGGAAGTTTGTATATGACTTACCTGCGTGAGTCGCCCTCTCACCCGCTTCGCGGGAGCTCCCCCAACGGGGGAGCCTTTCGTACTAAACCCAGCGAAATCCCGTTTCCCGACAAGTGTTTTCCCGCCGCTCTGAGGCTCCCCCTCTGGGGGAGCTCCGCGAAGCGGTGAGAGGGCAAATATCGCGGGCAAGCCGCAAACAAACAGCCCGTCAAACCCAAATTTGAATATTCCCCAACAATTTACATTCTCAAAGGAGCATCCCATATGGCCTCTCTATCCCTCAAGCACATCTACAAGGTCTACGACGGCACCACCAAGGCGGTCAATGACTTCAATATGGAGATCCGCGACAAGGAATTCATCGTCTTTGTCGGCCCTTCGGGCTGTGGAAAATCTACCACTCTGCGCATGATCGCGGGGCTGGAGGATATTTCAGCGGGGGAGCTCCGCATCGACGGTGTGGTCGTCAACGACGTGGAGCCGGGGGACCGCAACATCGCCATGGTCTTCCAGAACTACGCTCTCTACCCCCACATGACGGTCTACGAGAACATGGCCTTTGCCCTCAAAACCGCCAAGGTTCCGAAGGACGTCATCCACGAAAAGGTCACCGAGGCCGCCCGCATTCTGGGCATCACCGAGTATCTGGAGCGCAAGCCCAAGGCTCTTTCGGGCGGTCAGCGACAGCGTGTGGCCCTCGGCCGAGCCATCGTGCGGAGTCCCAAGGTGTTCCTGCTGGACGAGCCGCTGTCCAACCTGGACGCCAAGCTCCGCGGGGTCATGCGCGCCGAGATCACAAGGCTTCATGAGAAGCTGGGCACCACCTTCATCTACGTCACCCACGATCAGGTGGAGGCCATGACCATGGGGAGCCGCATCGTGGTCATGAAGGGGGGCTTCGTTCAGCAGATCGACACGCCGAAGAACCTCTACAACCACCCCGCCAACCTCTTCGTGGCGGGCTTTATGGGCACGCCGCCCATGAGCTTTCATCCCGCCACTCTGAAAAAGGAGGGGAACACCGTACGCATCCGGCTGGAGAGCGGTGTGGAGATGACCGCCGATTACGCCACCCTCAACCGCGTGCAGACCCGCTACATGGACGGCATACACCCCGTGATTCTGGGTGTCCGTCCCGATGACGTGGTACCGTGGAGGGAGGGCATGGATCCCGCCGTCTGGGCCAAGCTCCCCGTGACCGTCACCGTAGTGGAGGCGCTGGGCGGGGAGACCCTGGTTTACGGCCATATCGGAGTCGCCGTCCCCGACGATCTCCCCATCGGCGCCGCCGCCGAGGATACCGCCAAGGAGGGGTCAGAGGAGCAGGGGAAGTCTGCCGCCTCCAAGTCAGATTCCATCATCATCAAGGCCCCCGCCGACTTTGAGGCACACAGCGGGGACGTAGTGGAGGCCGCTGTGGGCCTCACAAAGCTCCATCTCTTTGACCGCGAGACCGAGGCCACCATCAAGCCCCGCATCCCTACTGAAAATATCTGCCCTTGCAGTCTGACCCCGGACGCTCTGACCTTCGCGGGGCAAAAATTCCTTCTTCCGCCCGCTTTACGGAACAAGGCGGAAGCCGAAACCGACGCCCGTGTATCCCCCTCCCTCGTCCTCCCCGCCGACGCCCTCCTTCCGGGTACGGGGAGCGGTCGGGCGCAGGTAGCCGAGGCAGAGTCCTTCACCGACGGGGACGTGACCCGTACCCTTTACCGCCTGACGGTGGGGGATACGGTGATCTTCGCAACCGAATCGGGAGAACCGCGGTTCTCAGCAGGGGATGCACTTCCCTTCGATCTGGATTTCAGCCGTATCACCGTGGAGGCCTGCGGCATAATCCCCCTCACCGCCGAAAACATCCTGTCAGGACGGTTTACCAAGGAAAAGGAGCTGGATGACAGGGGGCGCAAGGTCTACCGCTTCTATCTGGATATGGAGGATCAACCCATTCCCGCCGAGCCCGAGCTGTGCGAAAAGCTCTTTTCCTGCAAGGG
>JAFQOC010000077.1 GCA_017420845.1 Clostridia bacterium | reverse complement strand
TGAAAAAAATCAAGAAATATGGTAAAATTTTAGAACCCTGTCTCAAAAGGACCAATGAAACACACACAGGAGGCCTTCCATGTCATCGCCGCTCGGAAATAAACAGAACGTTACCGTATTCGTCCTCTACCTCATGCAGAACGTGGGCTACCCCATGGACTTCGTGACCATCAACGACGTTATCATGCAGACCGACTACGTGGCCTACCTGGATTTTGCCGAGACCTTTTCCATGCTGGAGGAGGGGGAACTCATTGAAAAAGCCGGTACCAACAAGCGGGGCGAGGCGATCTACACCATTACCCGAAAGGGAAGGACCGTGGTGGAATCCTTCCAAGGGGACATACTCCCCTCCATTCTGGAGGAAAGCCTGGCCTGCGCGCTGCGTTATCTGGACTTTTCCCGCCGCGGCACCAAGGCGACCTGTCGGATCACCGCCAACCCCTCTGGGGGCTTTGATATCACCTGCGCCCTCACCGAGCAGGACGTGACTCTTTTGTCCATCACCCTCTGGGCGGATACCCGTGCTCGCGCCGAGCTTATGGAGGCTCAGTTCCGCCGCTCCCCCGAAAACGTCTACCGCGCTACTCTGGCGCTCATGACGGGGAGCGTGAACTATCTGTTTGATTCATGAGGAGAAAACTTCGTGCGGCAATAAGGATTTGGCCGACCTGACGGACAACTTTCTGACGGATTATTTTGTGTGGTGCGAGGAAGCCCCCGACTTTCAGAGTGGGTATTCGGCTGATGCCATGGGAGATTTCACGTTTCAGCCCGACGAGGTCGCATCGTGATCGGCTGATATCCGCTTCAAAACATAATTGTAATAGAGCCCCCGACAGATCCTGCAATCTGTCGGGGGCTCGTTGGTGTGCGCTCGGCATGCGCTATTACTTGGCGGTAAAAGTCCGCTACAGACTTGGCAGTAGGAACTGTTAGCCAAAGGCAAGGGTGTCCATCGTGAGGTGGAACCTGAAGGAAGCCTACGGCAAAGCCTCGGAACTGCAAGAATGTCAGCCGCAGTTGCGAGCAACTGCAGGCCATAGTACCAAGGGGGGAAAACTTGGGAAGGGCTGAACAATTATAAGTCTTAATACCAATTTGCTTTTAAAACCTTGAATTTGTTTTACCCTCTCACCCGCTTCGCGGGAGCTCTCCCAAAGGGAGAGCCTTGCATAAGCCTCCCCCTTTGGGGGCGGTGGCACGCCTTTGGCGTGACGGAGAGGGCAGACAAGGTTCAAGATTTTAATCGGAAATGAGTATTATGCTTGAACCGCCGTGTACCGATCGGTACGCACGGTGGTGTGAGAGGTCGGCTGGTCAGGTAATGGTCAGCCTCCTACTCGATTTTACAGAACAGCTTGATCGTTTGATAAAGAAGAAAGTGATCAATAACCTGATTGATAATTATTCTGGCAGGATTCAAATTTGGGTTTATCGGGGAGGCAACCGCGACCATTAGCCTTCCCCAGCGGGGAAGGTGGCACCCGCTTTAGCGGGTGACGGATGAGGA
>JAFQOC010000076.1 GCA_017420845.1 Clostridia bacterium | reverse complement strand
GGTAGCGGTCACCATCCATGCGGATGCGGGCGTAATGCCCCGTGGCGATGGCCTCCGCGCCGTCTCGGGTCACGGCCTCCCACAGCGCGCCGAACTTGATCGTTTTATTGCAGGTCACGCAGGGATTGGGGGTGCCCCCCTCCTCGTAGACACGAATAAAGTCCTCGATGACACAGCGGCAGAATACCTCCCCCATGTCGTAGGTTTTGTGGGGAATGCCCAGCTTGTCACAGATGGCGCGTGCATCGGTGACGTCCTGCGTGTCCCCAGTCTGTCCCTCGGGACGGTACAGGGTCATGGTGGCTCCCGTGACGACATAGCCCGCCCGCGTGAGCAGGTACGCCGCCACCGAGGAGTCCACACCGCCGCTCATGGCGGCGAATATTTTCTTGGGCATAATGCCTCCTTACAGTATAATAAATCCGTTATGTGAGAAGAAATAGAAGCTCCGCGCGTTCTGCTTGGCCGCCTCGCTGATACGGATGCCCGTGTTCAGAGCCTGCTCTCCGCCTTGGATCTTCAAGGGCTTGGTGAAGGATCGAATATGCTCCTTCATCCACGCGAAATCGGTGTATTCGGGGGTGTCCTTCAGGCTGATGATGGGTGCGCCGTCTACCCATTCCTGCCTTTTGGTGGGGCAATAGATATGGATCCCCACGGCGTTTTCGGGGAACATACCGGGGAAGCAATTCTTGACAATGGAAAAGCCCCCGTCCTTGCGGGTCTCCCTGTAGAGGATGAAGGGATCCATATGCACGCAACGGTCACGGTAGTCGGGGTCGGCAGACTTGTAGCGCTTGCCGCGGTAGGTATGCTCGTCCCCGTATACACAGCGGGAGGGGTCTCTTGTGGGGGAGAAGCTCGGGAACAGGAGGGGGGAGCCGCGCTCCGGCTTCTCTCCCGCCGATAGCCGCCCGTACAGATCGCGGTAGGGGACCGTAAGCTCGGTGAGAGGATCCTCGGTATAGCCCAAGGGAACGTGGCTTGTCACGGTCAAGAGGTGAAAACCGCCATTGGTGAGCATGGACTCCAGCTCGTCGGGGGTGGCGATCCAGTACAGATGCTCGACGCTGAAGTAGTTGATGTCGCTCATGAGCGTTCTCCTTTCGCTTTTTTACAGTTGCCCCTCACCCCACACGTGGGTCGTCAGCTGTCCCTCCCCCTGCAGCCCCTCGAAATCGTACTGCCGCAGTACCTCATACACCGCGATGGCCACCGAATTGGAGAGATTCAGCGACCGCAAGTGGTTGCGCATGGGGATCCGCACGCAGGTATCGGGGTGGGCGAAGAGCAGATCCTCGGGAAGCCCCTTTGTCTCCTTGCCGAACATGAGGAAGACCTCCTCGGGGTATTGCACGTCGATGTGACGGTGCTGTGCCTTGGTGGTGAAGTAGTACACGGCCGCGTCGGGATGATGGGCATAGAAATCCTCCAGCCCGTCGTAGTAGTGGACGTCCAGCTTATCCCAGTAGTCCAGCCCCGCCCGCTTCATGCGTTTGTCGTCGATGGTGAAGCCCAGAGGGCGGATGAGGTGGAGGGAAGCGCCCGTGGCGGCGCAGGTGCGGGCGATGTTGCCCGTGTTCTGGGGAATCTCGGGCTCGTGGAGAACGATGTGGATGTGGGGCATGGTGGGCCTCTTTCTTTTGGATATTTCAAATTTGGGTTTGGCGGGGAGCCAGCCGCTTCCATTAGCCTTCCCCAGCGGGGAAGGTGGCACGCCCAAAGGGCGTGACGGATGAGGAGAGCGGGTTGAGTTTTCCTGTACGGGTGTGATAAAATCCTTGATATGCCAGGGAGAATCTACACCCGACACCGAACTGTGTGCCGCTCTCCTCATCCACCGCTTCGCGGTCCCCCGCATCCGCTTGCGGATGGCACCGCATGGGGAAGGCAGAGACCGATAAACTGCAATTCATTGCTTCATATCCCAATTATAATACAAACCGCCTGTTTTTTCAAGTATTATCCGAAAATTTACAATTAAACTCTAATATAATTTAAAAACATATAGTATAATAAACGCAGAATTGCTTGCGGCATCAGTCGTCGTAAGTCCATTACCCCGCCAACCTCGGCGGAAAAGAAAGGAAACCTTTGACACATGGGTATCATGACTAAAATTTTCGGCACCTACAGCGAGCATCAGGTCAAGAAGCTGGAGAAGATCGCCGCCAAGATCGAGGCATTGGCCACCACCTATAAAAACATGACCGACGACGAGCTTCGGGGCATGACCGAGGTCTTCAAGAAGCGTCTTGCCGCGGGGGAGACCCTGGACGATATCCTTCCCGAGGCCTTCGCCGCCGTCCGTGAGGCGGACGAGCGCGTCCTGGGTAAGCGTCCCTTCCACGTCCAGCTCATCGGCGGTATCATCCTCCATCAGGGCCGTATCGCCGAGATGAAGACGGGTGAGGGTAAGACCCTGGTGGCAACCCTCCCCGCCTATCTCAATGCCCTGACAGGGCAGGGGGTCCACATCGTTACCGTCAACGACTACCTGGCCGCCCGTGACGCTGAGGAAATGGGCAAGGTCTACGGCTTTATGGGACTGACCACCGGTCTTGTGGTCCACGGCATTTCTCCCGCGCAGAAGCAGGCTGCCTACAACGCCGATATTACCTACGGCACTAATAACGAGTTCGGCTTTGACTACCTTCGCGACAACATGGTGGTCTATAAGCGGAATCTCGTTCAGAGAGGCCACGCCTTCGCCATTGTTGACGAGGTGGACTCCATCCTCATCGACGAGGCCCGTACCCCCCTGATCATTTCGGGCGAAGGGGATACCCCCACCGACCTCTACGAGCGGGCCGACCGCTTCGTCCGCACCCTCCAGAAGCACGTGGTCAAGGAGATCGACGCCAAGGAGGAGCACGACAACATTGAAGCCGATTACATCGTGGACGAGAAGGCCAATACCGCCGTTCTGACCCCCCGCGGCGCCAGAAAGGCCGAGAGCTTCTTTGGCGTGGACAATTACACAGACGCGGAGAACGCCACTCTGGCCCACCATATCAATCAGGCCATTCACGCCCACGGGTGTAAAAAGCTGGACGTGGACTACGTGGTCAATGAGGAGGGCGTTATGATCGTGGACGCCTTCACGGGCCGTCTCATGCCCGGCCGCCGCTTCTCCGACGGCCTCCATCAGGCCATTGAGGCCAAGGAAGGGGTGCAGGTGCAGAAGGAGAACAAGACTCTGGCCACCATCACCTTCCAGAACTACTTCCGTATGTATAAGAAGCTCTCGGGTATGACGGGTACCGCCATGACCGAGGAGAACGAGTTCCGTGAGATCTACCAGCTGGACGTGGTGGAGGTCCCCACCAACACGCCCATGATCCGCGAGGATCACGACGACTGCGTCTACAAGACCATGGCAGGGAAGTACCGTGCCGTGGTGAAGCAGGTCCGCGAGTGCTACGACAGAGGCCAGCCTGTTCTGGTGGGTACTGTTTCTATTGATAAATCCGAGCTGCTTTCCGCCCTGCTCAAGAAGGCGGGCATTCCCCACACCGTGCTCAACGCCAAGTTCCACGCCAAGGAGGCCGAGATCGTGGCCCAGGCCGGTAAACTCGGCGCCGTCACCATCTCCACCAACATGGCGGGACGCGGTACCGATATCATGCTGGGCGGCAACCCCGAGTATATGGCCAAGGCTGATCTCCGCGCTCTCGGCATCGAGGAGGGGCTGATCGTCCAGGCCACCGGCACCGCCGACACCACCGACGAGTCGATTCTGGGTGTCCGTCGCCAGTATAAGGAGCTTTACGAGAAGCATAAGGCCGAGATCGCACCCGAGGCCGAAAAGGTTCGCGCCGCGGGAGGTCTGTTCATCCTGGGTACCGAGCGACACGAGTCCCGCCGTATCGATAATCAGCTCCGCGGCCGTTCGGGACGTCAGGGCGACCCCGGTGAGTCCCGATTCTTCCTGTCTTTGGACGACGACCTCATGCGCCTGTTCGGTAACAACGAGCGCATCATCGCCGTGGTGGATAAGATGGGTCTGGACGAGGATACCCCCATTGCGGCAGGTATGCTGTCCAATACCATCGAAACCGCTCAGAAGCGCATTGAGGACAACAACTTCAAGCGCCGTAAGTACGTTTTGTCCTATGACGACGTTATGAACCAGCAGAGAACCATCATCTACAAGCAGAGACAGTCCGTGCTGGATGACAACGACCTGTCCGAGACCATGATGAACATGATCCGCGGCAATATCGAAAACGCCGTTCGCAGCTACACCTCTGAGGGCTCTGCCGCTGATTGGGATTTCGCCGGGCTGCGGGGTGAGCTGATGGGCTATCTTTGCACCGATGAGGATTTCCGTTACACCGAGGCCGAGCTGGCTGAGCTGACCCCCGATGACGTGATCGCCACGCTGGTATCCCGCGCCGAAGAGCGTATCTCCGAGCGTGAGGAGCTGTTCACCCCTGAGAAGTTCCGAGAGGTGGAGCGCGCTATCCTGCTTCGCAACGTGGATACCGCCTGGATGGAGCATATCGACGCCATGGATGATCTTAAGAGTAACATCGGTTTGCAGGCCTACGCTCACAGAGACCCCGTCACCGAATACCGTATGGTGGGCGCTGATATGTTCGACGCCATGGTGGCAGAGATCCGGGACAAAACCGTCCGCGCCCTGCTTACCGTTATGCCCAAGCCTCAGCAGGAGGTGGTCCGTGTGCAGGTGGCTAAGCCTCTGATCGAGGGCTTTGAGGGCGGCGCTAAGCAGGCGGCCAGGAAGGTTGTTCTGACCCCCAAGCGCTCCACCAAGGTAGGCCGCAACGACCCCTGCCCCTGCGGCTCGGGCAAGAAGTATAAGAACTGCTGCGGTGCCAATCCCGCGGCAGGAAACCGCAGTAATTAAAATACAAGATACAGGCGAGCAGGCTCGACGGATACAGGATACAAGATAGAAACTGCCTTCCATGACGTATCTTGTATCTTGTAT
>JAFQOC010000075.1 GCA_017420845.1 Clostridia bacterium | reverse complement strand
GACGGACATTGCAGAGTTCTGACCCTGACTCCCAACTAATCATCCGAAAGGAATCGTGATCATGAAAAACAAGCTCTCCCGCGCCCTCCTGCTGGCGGGTGTCCTGACCCTCCTTATCTGTCTGGGGCTATTCTGCGCCTGCGATGGCGGAGGTACCACCGAAGAGACCCCTGCCCCCACCGATACGGTGACCGATATCCCCACCGAGGCCCCTACCGATCCCGATACCGAGGCTCCCACCGAGACCCCGACGGATGAGGTCACAGAAGCCCCTACGGAGGCACCCACCGAGGCTCCCACCGAGCCCGCCGAGACCCTTCCTGAGGATAAGCCCACGAACTCCGCGGTGCTGACCTTCTGCGACACCCCCCTGAACGCCACCTTCATCGAGCCCAATTCCGCGGCCGAGTTTGCGGTGGTACAGGATAGTGAGCAGGGAAGCGTGCTCAAGCTCACCGTGGCCGACGCCAAGCGCATCGCCGACCCCTACATCAAGATCGATTACGCCGCCTACATGGCCGCTGCGGGGCTGGATCCCGTGGCCTGGAACGACTGCGGCGTGGCGCTGGTGCTCATGAAGGTGGAGAGCGCCACCAACACCAAGCTGGAGATGGCGGTATACAACAAGTCGGGGGAAAAGTCCAAGACCGTGCGCACCGAGGGCAGCTTCAAGAAGGCTGAGAAGGGCTGGCAGTACGTCATGCTCCCTCTGGTGACCGAGGCCTATGACGGTACTCTTACCGAGCTGCGCTTTGACTTTGTGGATAAGCCCGCCGCCGCGGGGGAGACGGTGTACGTCAAATCCATTTCCTTCGTAAAGGATAAGACGACCGCCCTGCAAATGATGGGCACCGACCTGCTGAATCCCGGTACCGCCACCGTGGTGATCCCCGGCCTTGAGGGGGAATTCAAGTTCCTCCACCTTACCGATACCCACGTATCCGCCTTTTCGGACGCAGATCGGCAGAAATGGACGGCTACCCGTATTCAGTACAATACCGCTCGCCGCAATTCCTTCATGGCCGACGGTTTGTACGCCGAGGAGCGCTTCCCCCTGCTCTTTGACTACGCCAACGAGATCGGGGCCGACGGTATGTTCCTCACGGGCGACCTCATCGACTTCCCCTCGGAAAAGAATATCGCCCTGCTCTACGAGAACGTGGGCCGCTTTACCGGCAAGTCCATCTTCTGCCTGGGCAACCACGATTGGAACTACTCCGACGACTACATGACGGGCAACGCCGTGACCGTGAACCGCCCCCTGTTCAATGACCTGACGGGCGGCGATCCCTACTTCTCCTACGTGGAATACGACGGCTTTATCGTGGCCGCCGTAGACAACAGCTCCGACGTGGTCACCGACGACACCGTGAATAAGTTCATGGCTTTGTATGAGAAGAACAAGCCCATCGTCCTGCTTCTCCACGTTCCGCTCCACGCCGATACCCTGGAGCCCGACGTCCGCAAGGCCTGGGGCAACCGCAACATTACCATGGGCCCCGGGGCTATGGGCAGCGATTGGGGCTCGGTTCAGCGGTTCTACAACGCCGTGGCCGTGGACGAGGATTCTCCCGTGGTGGCTGTCTTCGCGGGTCACGTCCACTTTAACCACGAGGATACCCTGCCCAACGGGATCACTCAATACGTAACCTCTACGGGCTACACGGGAGACTGCCGCGTGGTGACCGTGAAGGGAGAATAAGAAAGCGTCGCTGTTCTTGAGAATACAAAAGCAAAGAAAGGATACATGATCATGCTGAAGCTCTACGACCTCTCCATAAACGCCGTCAAGAACCCCGCGTACGCCCCCTGCCAGGATCTCTACATAGGCTGGAAGTTGGATTCCGACAATACGGGCGTCCTCCAGACCGCCTACACCGCCGCCATCGCCAAGGCAGGCTGCGATACTCCCGTATGGAGCGGGGAGGGAACCACCAAGGCTATCCATATCCCCGTGGAGACGGCGCTGGAATCCCGCACCGACTACACCCTGACGGTCACGGTCACCGATAACCATGGTGAGACCGCCACCGCCACTCTGGATTTTGCCACCGCCCTGAACCCCGAGGACTGGCAGGGCAAGTGGATCAAGCCGAAGAAGCTCATGATGGGCTGGGCCCCCTACCTGCGCAAAAAATTCCCGGTCACGGGTGCTGTGGCCAAGGCGCGTCTGTACGTCAGCGGTCTCGGCTGCGGCGAGTATTACATCAACAACCAAAGGATCTCCGAGGATCTCATTGATCCTCCCATGACCAATTACGAGCGGGAGGTATTCTACCGCGCCTACGACGTGACCGCATTCATCAAGGAAGGGAAGAACGCCTTTGCCGCCCTTCTGGGTGAGGGCTTCTACGCCCAGTCCCGCGTGTGGTCCCACGAGGGCTTCTATTACGGCGACGTCTGCCTCATGGCTCAGCTGGAGCTGACTTTCGCAGACGGGACCAAAACGGTTCAAGCCACGGATACCGACGGCACCTGGACGTATGCGTATTCGCCCATCGTTCTGAATAACGTCTACGGCGGCGAGACCTACGACACCCGCCTGGAGATCCCCGATTTTGCCGATCCCGACGGCGATGAGGAGGGTTGGTCCAACGTGATGGAGGACACTACCCCCAAGGGCGAGCTCAAGCTCTGCATGATGCCTCCCATCCGCATTTTCAAGGAGTTGCCTGCCGTAGCGGTCACAAACTGCTCGGGCAAGGATGACGGCGCCTGGATCATCGACTTTGGTGAGAACATCGCCGGCTTCGTGGAGGTCAGCCTCCCCCGTGCCGCCCGCGGCTCCCAGGTCACCCTTCGCTTTGCCGAGAACCTGGATTCCGACGGGCACCTGGACCTGCGCTCCGCAGGCTCCTTCGCCACCCAGGTCGTCCAGCAGGACGTGTACATCTCCCGGGGTGACGCCGCCGGTGAGACCTGGCGTCCCCGCTTTACCTACCACGCCTTCCGCTATATGGAGATTACGGGCTACTTTGATCTCCGCGCCTACGGCTCCAACCCCGAGACACGGATGTTCAAAGCCTACGCCATCTCCACCGATTTCACGCAGACGGGAAGCTTCACCTCCTCCAGCGAGGATATGAACCGCCTCCAGACCATCATGATGAACACCTTCCGCACCAACTTCCACGGTCTCCCCGAGGACTGCCCCGGACGTGAGAAGTGCGGCTGGCTGGGTGACGCACAGGTGGTCTGCAACACCGGCATGATGAACTACGATACCGAGGCTGCCTACGAGAAGTATCTGAACGACATCCGTACCACCAACGAGGTCTACGGTGTCTGGCAGATGATCTCCCCCGGTAAGCGCGGATGCGGCGAAGCCACTCCCCTGTGGGGCTGTGCCCAGGTCATCATCCCCTACTGGATGTACCACTACTATGGCAACGATACGGTGGTCCGCAAGAATTGGGATATGATGGAGAAGTGGGTCCGTCACGAAATTGCTGACGCTAAGAATGATAAGTCCCTGTTTGAGGACGAGCTCATCATTTCCCGCGGACTGGGTGACTGGTGCCCTCCCGTGGGCCATCAGAGCGACCGCCGTATGCCCGTCCACGAGTCCTCCACCGCCATGTTCTACGAGATCATGATCCGCATGAGCGAGCTGTCCAAGGAGCTGGAGCTTCCCGCGTCCATCGACTACGATGCTTGGGCTGCCCGCATCAAGGAGGCCTTCAACCGCCACTTCTGGATCCCCGAGAAGCACCGCTACTCCACCTGGGGCACCTGCGGCGTGGCTCTGATGACGGAGCTTTACCCCGACGGAGAGAAGGAAGCCCTCACCGAGGCCCTCTTGACCCTCATGGAGGAGGACGACTTTGCCATGTCCACGGGTATCTACTGCAATAAGTACCTGGTTCCCGCCCTCTGCGAGGCAGGGAAGGGAGATATCGCCATGAAGTTCCTTTTCAATCGGGATCACGATAGCTTTGGTACCATGATGGACAAGGGGGCCACCTCCCTGTGGGAGTGCCCCGAGCACGATTTCTCCCAGCCCCGTGAGGTGGGCTCCTCCTCCTACAACCACCCCATGCACTCGGGCTTTGCCTACTTCCTGTACGCCTACGTGGGCGGTATTATCCCTGTGACTCCCGGCTTCCGTGTCTTTGCCGTAGCCCCCGTCCCCTTCAAGGATATGAAGGAGGCCGAGGTCATCCACGAGTGCCCCTACGGTAAGATCCGCGTGGCCTTCCGTCCCGAGGGGGATGCCACCCGCTACGAGATCACGGTGCCTGCCGGTACCACCTGTGCGTTCGTGCCCACGGGCAAGACCCTGGGCTCGGGTGAGCACGTCATTCTTGCGTGAGGTGGAGCATGGAACTCAGAATCAAAAAGCTGCACCCCAAGGCCATTCTGCCCACCTACGGTTCGGCGGGAGCGGCGGGAGCCGACCTCTACGCTCTTCCCGAGGGAGATCCCATCGTGATTGGTCCCGGTGAAACCGTCATGATCCACACGGGCCTGTCCATGGCCATACCCGAGGGCTACGTGGGACTGAATTTCGCCCGCAGCGGCCTGGCCTCCAAGCGCGGCCTCGCGCCCGCCAACAAGGTGGGGGTCATCGACTCCGACTACCGCGGGGAGTTGATGGTGGCCCTCCGCAACCACGGCAATATCCCTCAAACCATCGAGCCCGGCGACCGCGTCGCCCAGTTCCTCGTCATGCCCGTCATCACCGCGCAGTTCATCGAGGTGGAGAGCCTCGACGAGACCGAGAGAGGCGCGGGGGGCTTCGGGTCTACGGGTACCAAGTAATCTTTGCTCAAAAAGCAATATTTAATAAGGAGAAATATCATGAACAAGAAGCACCGCAATCTGATCGCCGTTCTGGCTCTGCTGCTGGTGGGCGTTCTGGCCGCCTGCCTGGCCGCCTGCGACACCTCGGCTCCCGCCGACACCACCGTGGAGGACGCCACCCCCGAGGCTACCCCCGCTCCCACAGAAGAGCCCACCGAGGAGCCTACTGAGGCTCCTACTGAGGCTCCTACTGAGGAAGTGACCACCGAGGAGGTCACCACCGAAGCCCCCACCGAGCCTCCCATCAAGGAACAGCTCGGCCTGGACGTCAAGGACGAGGATCTGAAGGACGTCATGCAGAACATCTTCGGCGGCACACAGTCCCTGAAGGAGACCGTCATGTTCCTCGACAAGGGTGAGGTCAAGTCCCTGCTGTACCCCATCAAGAGCATCGTGTCCGTCACCTCCTACGACGGCAAGACCACCTATGAGGAGGGCAAGGACTACGTCATCGAGGACGGTAAGCTGAAGGTCACCGAGGATTCCTCCATCAAGGTTATCACCTCTGAGAAATACTACAACCATCCCGGCTCTATCATCACGATGAACGGCAAGCCCATGTTCTGGGGCGAGAGCCAGGTGAAGGCCTGGCAGGTCAGCGTGACCTACGAGCATGACGCCGCCTGGGAGGGCTACGTCCAGGAGAGCCAGCTGGAGATCTACCAGAGCTTCGTCAAGAAGCTCATTGCGGGCGAGGACGTGACCGTCTTCTTCTACGGCGACTCCATCACCTGGGGTGCCTGTTCCACCTACCTGGAGGGTGTCCAGCCCAAGCAGGGTGCCTACTCCATGCTCTTCACCGAGGCCCTGGCCGACCTCTTCGGCTATAAGGTCAAGTACGTAAACACCGGCCTACAGGCCTCCATGCCCTGCCATCCCGTTCCCAACACCGAGTACGTGGGCGGTGACCGCGGCACCATCACCTACGTCAACACCGCTATCGGCGGCTGGAACTCCAACGACGGCGTGACCAACTTCGACAAGTTCGTCAAGGAGCAGGTGGAGAAGCACGGCTGTGATCTCTTCGTCATCGGCTACGGCATGAACGACGGCGGTATGGCCGCTACCCAGACCAAGGCCAACGTTAAGAAGATGATCGACGCCATGTATGAGATCAAGCCCGAGGTCTCGGTCATGATCGTGTCCACCATGACCCCCCATAGCGGCTCCAACTGGGATCACGCTTCCATCCAACAGCAGGAGAGACAGCTGGACTCCCTGGCCAAGCAGCTCCGCAAGGACGATAAGGCCGTTGCCGTTGCCTGTGTCCATTCCGTCTCCAAGGCCATCCAGGAGCACAAGACCTTCAACGACTACTCGGGTAACAACATCAACCACCCCAACGATTGGTTCTACCGCGTATACGCCCAGACCCTTCTCCAGACCCTCATCGGCTACGAGAACATGAACTGATAACCCCAAGGAGACGGATATGATGAACATGAAACGCATTCTGCTCCTGCTGGGCACCCTGCTTTTGGCGGGTGTCCTGGCGGTGAGCCTTATCGCCTGTGACAATACCCCCGATCAACCCGACGGAACCGACGGAGAGACTACCGCCGCGGCTACCGATGCCCCCACGGAAGAACCCACCGAGGCTCCCACCGAGGAGATCACAACCGAGGAGATCACCACAGAGGAGATCACCACAGAGGAGGAGACACCCATGGATCCCCAGGCTGAAATGAACAAGCTGAACGACCTGATGCAGCCCATTTTCGCGGGCAACACCGTCAAGAACGAGACCGTCATGTTCCTGGACAAGGGTGACGTGCGGTCCCTGCTCTACCCCATCGGCACCGTGGTGTCGGTGACCAACTACGACGGCACCGTGACCTACGAGGAAGGGAAGGACTACGTGATCGAGGACGGCAAGATCAAGATCACCGAGGACTCGGCCATCCCCGTCATCACCCGCGCCAAGTACTACAATTACCCCGCCCATCCCCAGATCAACATCACCGCCAATTACGAGGGCAAGAACGTCAACATCTACTGGGGCGAGGGTAAGCCCATGACCGACTACCAGATGAACGTCACCTATACCCACGAGGAAACCTGGAAGGGCTTTATCTCGGAGTCCAAGGCCGACGTTTACGCCGATTTCATCAACAAGCTCATTAACGGTGAGGACGTGACCATCTTCTTCTACGGCGACTCCATCACCCACGGCGCCTCCGCCAGTTTTATCGACAACTACAGCCCCTACCAGTACAGCTACTCCCTCCTCTTCACCGAGGCCCTGGCCGACCTCTACGGCTACACCGTGAAGTACGTCAAGACCAATATGACGGGTGCGCCCATCATCCCCGCCGAGGACTACGTGGCGGGCGACAGAGGCACCATCACCTACATCAACCCCTCTGTGGGCGGCTGGACCTCCCAGAACGGTAAGCAGAACTTCGATACCTACGTCAAGCCCTTCGTGGAGGAGTACGGCTGCGACCTGTTCCTCATCGCCTACGGCATGAACGACGCGGGCTCTGCCGCCCGTACCGTGGCCCGCACCATGAAGTACGTACTGGACGGCGTCCGTGAGCTGGACGGTGACTGTTCCCTCATGTTCGTCTCCACCATGGTGCCTAACCCCAACGCCACCAACGGCTGGTACGGTCTCCAGGACAAGCAGGAGCCCGAGCTGATCAAGACCGCCGAGGACTACGTGGAGGACGGCATCCCCTGCGCCGTGGCCTGCATGACCTCCACCTCCAAGGCTATTCTGGAGCATAAGGAGTTCCAGGACTACTCGGGCAACAATATCAACCACCCCAACGATTTCTTCTGCCGCGTCTACGCCCAGACCATTCTTCAGACCCTCATCGGGTATGAAAATATGAAGTGATCGACGGTAACAAATCGAAAATACCCCATCCGCATAAGCGGATGGGGTATTTTCGGTTATGACTATTATTCTGTGAAAAAGGGGGAGCGTAAAACGCGGTACACCATCTCGCCGAAGCGAGAAATCAGTCCTCGTTTTCCTTCTTCTTAGTCAAGGCGTAGGTGACCGTTCCCAATACAGCCAGTGCGCCGCAGCCAAGCGACGACCGACAACCGCCCTTGGGAGCGTCGGTTTGAGTCTCGGAGGGGATGCTTGTCGTATCCGCGGGAATGGCTTCGGGGGCTTGGGAGGGCTCCTCTGTGTCGGGAGTCGGCTCGCTGGTCGTGACCTCCTCGGTGGGGGGGACGGGAGTGGTGTTCAGAGCTTCGTCCATATTGTAGACGGTCAGGGATTTCACGACTGAGGTTCCGTTGGTGAAGAACTCCATACCCGTACTCTCAAAGGCAGAGTATACGAGTCCCGCCACGGCCACCTCGCCGCCGTTGCCGTAGATGTCGTAGCAGATCTGATCCAGCAGGATACGGATGATGATGCGGTTTCCGTCCAGCGTGACCATATCGGGCTCATAGACGCCCAGATAGGAGCCGCTACCCGTTTTGTTCTTGTCCACGTACAGCTTGCCCGCCGTCTTGTCGTAGCGGATGACCAGTTCCTCTCGTCCTTTACGCTCGCTCATGCGGACCTTAAAGCCGACCTCGGTGGCATCGCCCAGATCAATGGTGGCGACAAGATCACAGCAGGTGGAATTCACGCCCTTCAGAATATTCTCGGAGTCGGGGGTGACGGTGACGTTTTCCAGCGAGAGAAGGACGTCACCCCGCAGAGCATCCACCTCGGAGACGGGGTAGGAGAAGAGCTTGATCTCACCGTTTACGGTGCGAAGGGTGTGTTCCATGGGGATGGACTGGGCGGAGTTCCAATGCTTGTCCTTCCAATGCATAGAGGGATCACGGAGCCAACTGATGGAGACACGGCGGCCCAGCTTCTCGGAGGAAAAGGTCTGGGTGGCGTATGTCTCGGGGGCGGGGTTGCCTGCTCCCTGATCGGCGATGCCGTTGAGGGCGTAGATACGCTCGGTCTCGGGGATGAACATGACGGTGTCCTCCCCCGTCTTTTCCATGCGCCCGATAATGTAGAAGATACCGCCGCCTGTGTAGACCCATTTGATGTTGTTCTCGTCACCATCCACGGCCAGGGGGTAAAGATCGGG
>JAFQOC010000074.1 GCA_017420845.1 Clostridia bacterium | reverse complement strand
GTTCAGAAGGCCGCCCACATGGCCGACATGATGAAGGTCCCTGTGCTGGGTCTGGTGGAGAACATGAGCTACGTCGTCTGCCCCGACTGCGGTAAAGAGATCCGCGTCTTCGGCGACAGCCACATCGAGGAGATCGCAAACAAGTTCGGCTATGACCTCCTGGGCAAGATCCCCATGGACTACAAGCTGGCCGCCCTCTGCGACAAGGGCTGGATCGAGATGATGGAGAACTCCTACCTGGAGGCCGCCGCCGACGCCATCGAGCGCAAGTGCCCCGTGTCTCAGGACGAGGAGTAATACCGTTATAGGCTCTCCCTCTGGGAGAGCTGGCAGCCGCTGTTTACAGCGGGTGACGGAGAGGGCCTCGCGACGGAAAGCCCTCTCCGTCACGCCCGAGGCTTGATCAATTCCCGCACACCCCGAAAGGAGCGTTTTACCGTGAAAAAGATCCCGAAGAAGCATCAGACAGCCTCTCCCCGACGTGGCAGAGCGTTCTTGCGCCTTCGCGGCTCTTTGACCCGCCTTTCCGACAAATGGAAGGCGGGCCGAGCGGCAAGACGCTCCTTTTTCCGTACCCTCTGGCGGGTTGGATGGCGGTGCGCCGTCCCGCTGATCCTCTGCGGTATCCTGACCCTGACCCTTGCCCTCACCGTTTCCACCTCTATGGTGAAGCTGACCGCCCCGGATATTCTCACGGCCGACGACCTATCCCCGGAGGCCGACTACGACTGCATCCTCGTCCTCGGGGCGGGCGTGCGGGACGACGGTACCCCCAGCGATATGCTCTACGATCGCGTGAAGGTGGCCTGCTCCGCCTATTACGCCCTGGAGGACGTGCCCATGATCATGAGCGGCGACCACACGGGGGACTACAACGAGGTGGGAGTCATGAAGGCCCTGGCTGTGGAGATGGCGGTCTACTCGGCGGACGTATTCCTGGATCACGAGGGCTACTCTACCTATGAGAGCCTCTACCGCGCCCGCTACGTCTTCGGAGCCAGGAAGATCCTGATCGTCACCCAGGAATACCATCTCCACCGTGCCCTCTACATAGCCCGTGAGCTGGGCATGCAGGCCGAGGGGATCTCCGCAGATCTCCGACCCTACCGTTTGCAGGGCAAATACAACGCCCGTGAGCATCTGGCCCGATTCAAGGACTTCTTCGTCGCCGCCAGGGGTGAGTACAACGCCCCCCTCGATCCCCCCGTGGATCTGGGCGGGAATGGGGACGATACCTGATTCCCTTGAAAGGAGCTTTCTATGGTACGAATCGGTATTGACCGCATAGAGGAAGCCCCCTACGCGGCCACTCTCCAGAAAAGCCGTATTGGGCTTGTCACCAATGCCTCGGGGCTTTCTCCCCGCTACGGCTACCGCGGTACCGTGGAGGTCATGGCCTCCCGCTATAAGGTCACCGCTCTGTTTGCTCCCGAGCATGGGGTCAGGGGCGTTCTCGGACCGGGGGAGCGTGTCAGTCACGGCGTGGATCCGCTGTCGGGTATCCCCACCTACTCTCTTTTTGAGGACATGGTTTTCGCCGGGGCGGACGATGCCTCGGCCGATAAGGTCTACATGCCGGATCCCCGCGTGCTTTCGGATATTGACCTGTTGGTCTTCGACATGCAGGACGTGGGCTCCCGCTACTTCACCTATGCCTCCACCCTGTTCTACACCATG
>JAFQOC010000073.1 GCA_017420845.1 Clostridia bacterium | reverse complement strand
ACCGACAAACCCAAATTTGAACTCCCCTTTTGCACTTTCCATTTTGAATTTTCATTACGCATTACGAAATTCCCACCATTGAAAGGAACATAGATCCATGGCACAAAGAGACTACTACGAGGTACTGGGCCTCGATAAATCCGCTGACGCCGACGCCATTAAACGGGCATACCGTCAGCTGGCCAAGAAATACCACCCCGACCTCAACCCCGGGGACGCCGAGGCGGAAAAGAACTTCAAGGAGGTCAACGAGGCCTACTCCATCCTCTCCGACCCCGATAAGAAGGCTAAGTACGATCAGTACGGCCACGCGGCCTTTGACCCCACCGCCGGCGGCGGATACAGTGGAGGCGGCTTTAGCGGCGGCTTCGGAGACTTCGGTGACCTGGGAGATATTTTCAGCAGTATCTTCGGTGGCGGCTTTGGCGGCGGTACCACCCAGCGTCGAAACGGCCCTCAGCAGGGCGACGACGTGGGAGCCCGCGTCACCCTGACCTTTGAGGAGGCCGCATTCGGCTGTAAGAAGGACGTATCCTACAACCGCCTCCGCAAGTGCCCGGCCTGTAACGGCACGGGCGCCGAGGCAGGGACAAGCCCCGAGACCTGTCCCGACTGTCGGGGACGGGGTGAGCGCATCGTCAACCAGCGCATGGGCGGCATGACCTTCCAAACCAAGACCGCCTGCGAGAAATGCCGCGGTACGGGTAAATTTATCAAGTCCCCCTGTCAGAAGTGCCGCGGATCGGGCCTGGAGCGAGAGAACCGCAAGCTCACCGTCAATATCCCCGCCGGCATTGACAACGGGGAGCGCATCGCTCTGCGGGGTCAGGGCTGTGATGGAAAGAACGGCGGCCCCGCGGGCGATCTGGTCATTGAGGTGACCGTCCGCTCCCACAGCGTCTTCGAGCGAGACGGCGTGCACATCTACTGCGAGGTACCCGTTACCGTCACCGAGGCCACCTTGGGTGCCGAGATTGAGGTTCCCACTCTGGAGGGCACCGTGAAATACAACCTGGACGAGGGCACCCAGCCCGGCACCGTCTTCACCCTGCGGGGCAAGGGTATTCCCTACGTCAACGATCGGGGCGGTCGCCGAGGGGATTTGATCTGCACCGTGGTGGTGGAGATCCCCAGAGGACTGTCCGATAAGCAAAAGGACGCACTCAGAGAGTTTGCCGATGCCTGCGGAGAAAAAAATTACACCAAGAAGGGCAAATTCAACAAGGCATTCAAGAAGAAGGAGAAATAAAACATGGCCGATTTGGAAAAAATGATCGACGAGGATTACGTCTGCGAGGACTACGGCGACGTCATGATCTGGACCCAGATCAAGGTCACGGTGCCTCTTCGCGAGCTGGACGCCCTGGTGGCTCTCATGAGCATGATCAACAACAACCTCATGATCGAGGATTACAGCGATATCGATACCAACCTCAAAACCTGCTACGGTGACCTCATTGACGAAAAGATCCTGAACGCCAATAAGGACGTGGCCTCGGTATCGGTCTTCATCCCCTCGGATCGCTCCTATATGGACGACCTGGCCTACATCCGTCAGCGAATCGCCGAGCTGGACCTCCACGCCGAAATCGAGCTGGTGGGTGTCAACGAGGAGGATTGGGCCAACTCCTGGAAGCAGTACTACAAGCCCGTAAAGATCGGCGAGAAGATCGTCATCTGCCCCGCCTGGGAAAGATACACCCCCGCCGAGGGAGAGATCGTCATCCGCATGGACCCCGGCATGGCCTTCGGCACGGGCACCCACGAGACCACCCGTCTGGTCATCCGCCTCCTGGAAAAGTACACCCGGGCAGGCTGCCGTATGCTGGACGTGGGCACGGGCACGGGCATTCTGGCCATCTGCGCCTCCCGTCTGGGGGCGGAGCTCTGCCGCGCCTACGACATTGATCCCACCGCCGTCCGGGTGGCTCGGGAGAACATCAAGGACAGCGGACTCGAAAACGTCACCTGCGACCAATCTGACCTCTTGAAGCAGGTTTCCCTGGAGGGGGGACAGTACGACCTTGTCTGCGCCAACATCGTGGCCGACATCATCATCCGCATGACCCCCAACGTGGGCGAATACATGAAGGATGACGCCGTCCTTCTGGCCTCGGGCATCATCGCCGAGCGTTGCGACGACGTGGTGGCCTGCTTTGAGGCAAACGGATTTAAGATCGTGGAGAAGCTCACCGACAACGATTGGTGCGGTCTGGCGGTCATGAAGGCGTAAACCCGGTCACCCTATCCTCGCACAATCCTTCAGAAAGAACTCTTTTTATCAGGCTTGAGAAGCTTCAAGCCTGTCAAAAATCCATTTACAACCTTGAAAGGAGCAAATCATGTCCCTGATTCACGTAACCAAAGAGAATTTCGCCGAGATCAAAGCCTCGGACAAGCCCGTCCTTCTTGACTTCTTTGCCACCTGGTGCGGCCCCTGCCGCATGATCGCCCCCTTCATTGAGCAGATCGCTGAGGAACATCCCGAGTATGTCATCTGCAAGATCGACGTGGACGAGGAGCCCGAGCTGGCGCAGGATTTCGGAGTCCAGAGCATCCCCACCCTGGTGGTCATGAAGAACGGCGAGGTGGTCAACACCGCCGTAGGCGGAAGACCCAAGGCCGCTATTCTGGAGCTTTTGAAATAATCTTTCCCAAAGGACGTCTCACACGGCTGAGGCGTCCTTCCTCTTTCCCTTGACAGAACCGCCCAGGCGTGGTATAATCAAAACAAAAACACGCGAAAGGAGCTTGTATATGTCCTCACAAGCGCACTATTCCCTCGGTTTGGATTTCGGTACCCTCTCGGTTCGCGCCCTGCTGGTGGACACACGTGACGGGCGTGCCGTAGCCGAGGCTACCGTTCCCTACGCCCATGGGGTGATGGACAGCGCCCTGCCAGACGGTACCCCTCTGCCTCCTCGCTTTGCCCTGCAACACCCACAGGATTATCCGGACAGCATGAAAGCGGCCATTGGCGCGGTATTGGATACCGCCCGCCCCTTGGGAATTTTTCCCTCCGACGTAGCCGCATTGGGCGTGGATTTCACCTCCTGCACCATGCTTCCCGTAGACGGGTCGGGCACTCCCCTCTGCTTGGATCCCGCCTTTGAAGGAGATCCCCACGCCTACGTCAAGCTCTGGAAGCACCACGGTGCCACCGAGGAGACCGACGAGCTGAATGCTCTGGCCGCCGCGCGGGGAGAGTCCTGGCTTCCCTCCTACGGAGGTACCGTCTCCTGCGAATGGATGCTCCCCAAGATCTTTGAGACCCTGCGGGGCTCTCCCGCTGTCTTTGAGGCCACCGCCCGCTTCACCGAGGCCGCCGATTGGATTTCCTTCATGCTGACGGGCACCGAGACCCATGCCGCCGCCTTTGCGGGATACAAGGGCCTGTGGCATGACGGCGCGTATCCCTCGGATGAATTTCTCACCGCTCTGGATCCCGCTCTGACGGGGCTGATCGGCGGAAGGGTATCTCCCCGTGTGGATCCCGTCGGCGGCATTGCGGGGCATTTGACCCCCCGTGGCGGGGCCCTTACGGGTCTCCCCGAGGGCACACCCGTAGCCCTCCCCATGATCGATGCCCACGCCGCCCTCCCCGCTCTGGGCATGACCCTGGCGGGGGATCTGACGGTGATCCTGGGCACCTCCACCTGCCACATTCTGAACGCCGCCGAGGCACGCGAGGTCACGGGCATCTGCGGCTACGTCCGTGACGGCGTGATTCCTTCCCTATGTACCTACGAGGCAGGACAGGCCGCTGTGGGCGATCTCTTCGACTGGTTCGTCACCTATTGCGTCCCGGCAAGCTACACCGAGGCGGCCAAGGCACAGGGGATGAGCATCCACACCTACCTGCGTTCTCTGGCGGAAAAGAAATGCCCCGGTGAGAGTGGCATCGTCGCGCTGGACTGGTGGAACGGCAACCGCAGTATTCTGGTGGATCCTACCCTGACGGGGGTTCTGTCGGGCATGACCCTGGCCACCCGCCCCGAGGATATCTACCGCGCCCTGATCGAGGCCACCGCCTTCGGCACACGGGTCATCGTGGAGCAGTACGAGGCCTTCGGCATCCCCATCTCCCGGGTCATGGCGGCAGGAGGCATCGCCCGCAAGGATCCTCTCATGATGCAGATCTACGCTGACGTCCTGAACCGTCCCATCTCGGTATCGGCAACCACCCAGGCAGGGGCCTTAGGCTCAGCGATCTACGCCGCCGTGGCGGGAGGGCTGTACCCCACCGTAACCGAGGCCGCGAACTCCATGGCTGCCAAAGCAGAGCGCGTCTTCGTCCCCCATCCCGATGCGGTAGAGGCATATGAGGGACTGTACCGTAGGTACAGGGAGCTGCATGATCATTTCGGGAAGAGGTAAGCGAAAGAGTTTCAACAAATTGCAGTTTATCGTTCCGATAAACTGCAATAGTGAAATACGCTTCGCGTGTGAAATGCCTGCGGCGTGAAATACGCTTCGCGTGTGAAATCCTCCCTTCGGTCGGGTGTCGGAAGAAACCCTACGGGTTTCAATTTT
>JAFQOC010000072.1 GCA_017420845.1 Clostridia bacterium | reverse complement strand
CAAGGGATTTTCCAAAAATCCCTTGGCTCACAGCAATTTTCTTGCACCTACCGGTGCGCGCCGAGGCGTTTTCCCACAAGCCGCACCACGGACAAATGCTGCTTTAGCGGCATTTGTAGGCCGCAACAAGTAACTTTGAATATTTATCTGCATTCGTGTTGCGGCGGCCTCCCTCGGCACTGCCGGCCACCTGTGTAGGTTCTGGGGGCTTCGCCCCCAGAACCCCCTTGCATGGTCGCAACCCAACGCACCGATAAACTGCAATTTTTCATATGGGCTGAATAGTTACACCCAAATTTAAGATCCAAGGAGATCCCATCATGAAGCCCATCAGATCCAAACGTTTCATCTGCACCGAGATTTCCGGCGGCGCCTTTGAAGGCACCCAGAGCCGTGTTCTGGTTGACCGCAAGACCGGTGTCAACTACCTGTGGACCGCAAGCGGCTATGCCGGCGGTCTGACCGTCCTTGTGGACGCCGAGGGTAAGCCCATTGTTACCCCCGTCCCCGCCGACTGGCAGGACGAAGACTGAGCCAAGAGGTTTTATCCTATGTATATTTTTCCCGCAATCGACCTGTACGACGGTAAGGCCGTCCGCCTCTTCAAGGGGGACTACCAACAAATGACTGTCTACAGCGAAAACCCCATTGAGATCGCCCGTGACTTTGAAAGCAAGGGCGCGAAATTCATCCACATGGTGGATCTGGAGGGTGCCCGCGACGGCTCCACCCCCAATCTCTCCATCGTGGCCGACGTGGCGCAGAATACCTCCCTCTTCGTAGAGATCGGGGGCGGCATCCGTGACATGGCAACCGTTGAAAAGTACCTGTCCGCAGGCGTATCCCGTGTCATTCTGGGCACCGCCGCCGTGAGTGACGAGGCGTTCCTCTGCGAGGCCGTGGCCAAGCACGGTGAGAAAATCGCCGTAGGTGCCGACGTAAAGGACGGCTACATCGCCATCAAAGGGTGGCTGGAGCAGTCCGCCTACACTCTGGAGGCCTTCATGGAAAAGATGCAGAGCATTGGTGTGAAGACCGTCATCTGCACCGATATCTCCAAGGACGGCGCCATGAAGGGCACCAACCGTGAGCTGTACCGTGATCTGTCCGCCAAATTCCGCATGGATATCGTGGCCTCCGGGGGCGTCTCCGACATGGAGGACATCCGTGCTCTGACCGCCATGGACCTCTACGGCGCCATCATCGGCAAGGCCTACTACACGGGTGCCATTGATCTGGCCGAGGCCATAAAGGAGGCAACCACATGATTACCAAACGCATCATCCCCTGTCTGGACGTCCGCAACGGCCGTGTAGTCAAGGGCGTCAACTTTGAGGGGGTACGGGACGTGTCCTCCCCCGTGGAGCTGGGCAAATTCTACTCCGACAGCGGCGCCGACGAGCTGGTGTTCTACGATATCACCGCATCCGTAGAGGGACGCACCCTGTTCACCGACATTTTACGGGAGGTGGCCTCCACCATCTTCATCCCCCTGACCGTGGGGGGCGGCATCAATACCCTGGAGGATTTCGACCGCGTGCTCAAGTGCGGCGCCGATAAGGTGTCGGTCAACTCGGGGGCGATTCGCAACCCCCAACTGGTCTACGAGGCCGCCCAGCGCTACGGCGACCAATGCGTGGTCCTCTCCGCCGATATCAAGCGGGTGAACGGTGAGCTCCACGTTTTCGCCAAGGGGGGCCGCGAGGACACGGGCATGGAGGCCATCGAGTGGATCAAGCGGTGCGTCGGCAACGGTGCGGGTGAGGTGGTGGTGAACTCCATCGACACCGACGGCGTCAAAAAGGGCTTTGACATCGAGATGCTCCGCGCCGTTTGCGACGCCGTGAACGTCCCCGTCATTGCCTCAGGCGGTGCCGGCTGCGTGCAGGATTTCATCGACCTGTTCCGAAAGATCCCCGACATCGACGCGGGCCTGGCCGCCTCGGTGTTCCACTTCGGTGAGATCGCCATCCCGGACCTGAAGCGCATACTGGCAGCCGAAGGTATTAACATGAGATTGATTTAACAACGAAAGGTTTCAAATTATGCTGAATATTGATGAATTGAAGTTCGACGCGCAGGGGCTCATCCCCGCCGTAGTGGTGGATTCCATCACCAAGAAGGTGCTGACCGTGGCCTACATGAACCGCGAGAGCCTGCAAATTTCCATGGAAAAGGGACTGACCTGCTTCTGGAGCCGTTCGAGACAGGAGCTGTGGCTCAAGGGCGAGACCAGCGGCAACTACCAGCACATCGTCTCCATCACCGCTGATTGCGATAATGATGCCCTGGTAGTCGTGGTGGAGAAGGACGGCCCCGCCTGCCACACCGGCACAGACTCCTGCTTCACCAAGCCCGTGTACCAGTCCGAGGAGCTCCACGAGTTCACCATCCAGGGACTGGCTGACCTCCTCCAGGGCCGCATGGAGGAGCGCCCCGAGGGCTCCTACACCACCTACCTCTTCGACAAGGGTCTGGACAAGATCCTCAAGAAGGTGGGCGAGGAATGCACCGAGGTCATCATCGGCGCCAAAAACGGCGACAAGCGCGAGACGGTCTACGAGATCGCGGATCTGGCCTACCACGTCATGGTGCTCATGACCCAGATGGGCATCTCGGTGGAGGACGTCCATCGCGAGCTGGCCTCCCGCCACGTCATTGACCACAAGGTCAAGCAGGAGAAGATGGTGTAAGGGAGAATAAGCGCTATGAGCACGTATCCGGATGTGTTGATGGATGAAGCCAAACGATTGAGTCCCAGGTCCTATACATGATCGTGCAGATTCTATCCTTTGTCGCCCGGTGATGCCGTTCGGGACATATAAGAAAGGGGTTGCTTCATAGCATTAACAAATTGTAAACGCTATGTGCAACCATATAGTAAAACCCCGCCCGATGTAGGCGGGGTTTTACGTTATTCAGTAGGAAAACCGTTGTCGGTTGTGGGAACGTAGGGAGTGATACCGAAGAAGGAGAGCCATTCGTAGGTGGGGGTTACAGTCAGCTCATCCAGTGTTATGCTGTAATAGTTCCCGTGATCCTCTCCGTAGATCAATACCGTCCACGGGTGGGTATCCGAAACCCGTTCGGGACGCTTTCGTTCATCCGCCAACAGATATCGGATCACCATATCCACCTTTTTGCCGTCGGCCTCGGTCTCAATGATGATATCTCGATAGGTCTCGGTGCTGTTCTTATATTCCAGGATCTCACAGGGTACACTGTCAAAGACAGACGCCTCCCGCTTGATGACCGTCGCCCCCTCTGACCAATCGTACAACAGATCCTTTGACCACTGTATATACTCCTCATTGTTGTAGGACACAGTTCCTCGTAAAATGCCCTCTCCGATCAAGAAAAAATCGTAATACTCACCGTGTAACGCCATGCTATGCACCGCGATCCCGTCGGGGGTGCAGGCATCGAAAAGAGCCTCGGTGCTCCACAGGGCATAGCCCCGATCTGTTGATGGAAATGCAGATTGAACAACGATCATCTGCGCAGAGGTCAGCGTATCTTTTGTGAAAGCATCCACCATATCCTTCACAGAATCAAAATAAATCTCCATGGATTGGCAGTTTTGCTTGTCGGAATCCGTAGCCACGAAGCCGGCCTTAAATGTCATGTAGCACACGCCGTCGATGTTTTGGATCGTATAGCGATCCGTGTCGATATTCCAATCAAAAGGCCGGGGCGTATCCGTCGTTTCGGTACCGTCTTCGGTGACAGGGGTCGTGTCGGTAGGTTGCTCCGCCGTATCCGAGGGAGCCGGCGTGTCGATAGGGGGCGGCTCGTCGGCGGTCATAAAGGGAATGGCCGCAAAAGCTCCCGCGATCAGTAGGAGCAAACAGGCGGCGGTCAGGATCACAGCGCGGCGGCGCAGGGTCGCGCGGCGGGTCGTATGGACCGCTTGCATAGGGGCAGCGCGGGTCATGGCTGTCTGTACGGTCTCCCCGTCCAGCATCCCCACGGCATCCCACAGTTTTTCTTGATCGGTCTTCATGGATAAGCTCCTTTCCTTGCTCGTTTCATACGGTAATACCGTCATCCTCCAAGACTGCTTTGAGTTTTTTCCGCATTCGCACAAGGCGCATGACTACGGCGGATTCCCGCAAGCCGCAGGCCTTCCCCACGTCCTCATTGGACATACAGGCAAAGTAGCGCAGGGTAAATACCGTTCTGTCCTTCTCAGAGAGGGTGCGCAGAAAGCGTTGAAGACAATCACGGATGGCCACCGTCTCCAAGGAACTGTATCCCTCGGGGGCGGACAGGCACTCGGAAAGCTCCTCCAGCGAGCCCTCGTAGTCCTCTCCACCGCGGCGGGAGGCAGTCTTGTAGCGCACACGGTCAACGGCACGGCGGCGTACCAGCGCGCTGACGTAGGCCAGCACGTGGCGGGGGTCATCAGGTGGAACAGCGTTCCACAGATCCAACAGAGCGTCATTGACACACTCCTCAGCATCCGAGGCGGAGCCCAGTATGCGGTATGCCAAGCCGTACAGGAGGCATCCATACCGACGAGACACTTCCTCCAAGGCGGCCTCATCGTGGACGTACAAGCCTTTGCGCAGGCTTTCCTCATTCCATTGATCGTGCGGGTGATCCATATGGACACTCCTTTCTGCCGCCCCATCGGGATCGGCGGGGTAGTCGTTGGGATAACGGGGGAGAAGCGCTTCACTCATTATGTCGTAAACCGACACGGGTTGACAACCGATCTCGCAAAAAATATTTCCCATTGAAAGAAAAGATACAAGACACAGCCCGCGCCGTATCTTGTATCTTGTTTCTCACATCTTACTCCGCCATCAGCTTCTCCAGAGCCGCCAGCCGCAAACAGACGGTCAGCCCCTCCATAGCGAGGGTCAGATCATGCAGAGAGGGGAAGGTGGGAGCGATGCGGATATTGGAGTCAGCAGGATCCTTGCCGTAGGGGTAGGTGGCGCCCACGGTGGTCAGGGTCACACCCGCCTCCTTGGCCAGGGCGTAGGCCCGCCTTGCGGTGCCGGGCATGGTGAAGAGGGAGACGAAGTAGCCGCCCTTAGGCTCTGTCCAATGGGCAATACCGGTACCAGCCAGATCGCGCTCCAGTGTATCCAGCACCACGTGGAACTTGGGACGCAGGATAGCGGCCTGCTTCTTCATGTGGGAAAGGATGCCTTCGGCAGTGCCGAAGAACTTCACGTGGCGCATCATGTTCAGCTTATCGTAGCCGATGGTCTGGACGCCCACGATGGGCATGACCTGCTTCATGTTGCGGTCGGACATGGCGAAGATGGCCACACCCGAGCCGGGGAAGGAGATCTTGGAGGTGGAGGCAAAGTAGAACACGCGGTCGACCGTGCCTACCTTTTCGCACTCCTTGAAGATGTCCAGCAGAATATCTCCGCCCTCGTCGTAGAGGTCGTGGACCACGTAGGCATTGTCCCAGAAGATGCGGAAGTCGGGAGCGGCGGTCTTCATGGCGGCCAAACGGCGGACGGTATCGTCGGAGTAGGTGTAGCCGTCGGGGTTGGAGTACTTGGGACAGCACCAGATGCCCTTGACGGCGGGGTCATTCCCTGCCAGAGCCTCTACGGCGTCCATGTCGGGGCCCTCGGGGGTCATGTCCACGGGGATCATTTCAATACCCAAAGACTCACAGATGGCGAAGTGGCGGTCGTAGCCGGGGGCAGGGCAGATGAACTTGATTGTCCCCTGCTTGATCCAGGGGGTACCGTCGCAGTTGCCGTAGAGCATACAGCGGGCCACCGCATCGTACATGAGCTTGAGGGAGGAGTTTCCGCCGATGAAAAGGTTCTTCTCGGGGATACCAAGCAGGTCGGAGAAAAGCTTCTTGGCCTCGGGAGTACCCTCCAGCAGGCCGTAGTTACGGCAATCGAAGCCGCCGCCGGTGCTGCAGTCCTCAGCGTTCAGGCAGTCCAGCATCTCGGTGGTGATGTCCAGCTGCTCAGCACCGGGCTTGCCGCGGGACAGGTCCAGCTTCAGGCCCTTGGCGGCAAAGGCGGCATAGGCCGCTTTCATGCTCTCGTATTCGGCCGTAAGCTGTTCACGGCTCATCTGATCATATCTCATGAGAATCTCCACATAGCAAAAGTCATAGCGAAAACCGACGCTGAACACGCCGGTTCTCTTACGGGCTATATTGTACCACACTTTGGCGAAAAAAGCAAGAGGTATTTAAAAAAAATGCAAATTTTTTCTCTTTTTTCCTTTTTGAGCGATACGTCGGGGGCGTTGATGCAAGAATTTTCATGATTCTTGCAGAAAATCCAACAAAAAAACAAGATCCCCGCCCTTTACAGAGCGGAGGTCTTGACTTGAAACAATTTATGATGTATACGAAAATTTGGTTGAGTCTGCAACCGTTCCTAAATACTCATTGGTAACAAAATCATACACTTTTATATTGACATACACATTGAAGATGGTATTACCGCGATATGACTCCATGTAGTCATCCAAAACCGACTCAACCTCACTGAATATTTCATCCACTAAGATCTCATCGGAATAACCCACCGTAGATTCGCAAGTGCCATTGACCGTGATTTTCAAGCCGAAAAATTCCGGGCCAACAGAAACCTTACATGAAGCAGAAGAAGCATAAGATGAACTCCAACCAGTAAAACGACGGTCAAGCATATAGAACAAGGAGTGACCAAACGTATCTGTTTTGCGTTTGTCTACCGGTTTTGACCAGTCATCTTTATCTGTAGCTGTGTTTTTATGCCCTTGCGTATTTGAAGGACGAGCTGCACTGGAACCCGTACTCTGATAAGCCGCCGGATTCAATGTCATTTCCCAATCGGTCAGAATATCCCACAGGGAGAAATCCGCAACAAAGACAATGGCATCACAAACATACTCACGGAACATGACGGTCAGCACCACCGTTGCCAGAGCAAGAAGAGCGGCAAAGGCGACCCAGACATACCTGCCAAAATCAAACGACAATCCCATGGTCATATACAAAGCAGCCACCACAAGAAGCGTCCAAATCGCTTGAAATACGGTTTTGAGCACACGCCCGGTACCGCGGCCAAGCTTTTTATACCATGCGTCGGATGGTTTCTCGTCATACCCGGACATCCAAATCATCTTGAACATCATGATCGATGTGCTGAGAGACACCAACAAGAGCAGGAAGCTCACAAGATAGGGCAGGAAGCCGCCTTGAACAGGACACGCATCGTGATAGTTGAGGAAACAAATGATATAAGCCAAGAACTGAACGGGAATAGAAATGAAACCAAAGGCCTTTGTGCGGAAGTCCTCTCCCATCCCGACACGAATGATGGACAAGGCAATATTCTCCAGTACATACAGCAAATAAACCCAATGAATGATGACGTTCCAGACCGGTGTCAGCGAGTCCGTCAAATCCATGATGGCCAACACAGACGGAAGGGCAAACCAAATACACCGCAGAATACCGCCCATTAGGTAGTTTTCCTGTAAGCTGGAAAAAAAGAAGTAGAAAAAGTTTATCACCACCAAAAACGCCACAATTACGGTCATGCAGGATTCTTCCGTCTGACTGCCGTTGATGATCGCCAAAACGAAGCTGACCACCCACAGCACCGCATACGGAACCCATATCCATCCGGTTATGAAATCCGTTAGCAAGCTCAAAAAATCACCAAAATTCTTCTTCAACGAAAACACCTCTCCTTCATTTTAACTGACAAATCGATTGCATATTTTCTCGATAATTATTCATATTTTCGACGTAATGCAACAAGGAGAGTATAGCACAGAATATGTGTTTTTTTTTCCAATCTGTGAACTTTTTGTAAACCGCTGCATGTTTATGCATGAATTATTTCCGCACTCATAGGGTATTTCCTCGCGTATTCCCGCCAAAAAGGGACGGCCTTGCAAGCCGTCCCTCCACGAATGATTCATGATTCATGTTTCATTTTTGATTTCCTCCCAGAACGCCGCCAGATACTCATACAGCGAGGTCGCATCCTCTACGGCGGATACCTGCTCCCAGTGCTCGGGGTAGAGGTGGAGGTAGGGCTCTCCCGCGTAGCGGTCGTCCAGCAGCACCACCACGCCGTAGTCCTCGGGACGGCGGATGACACGCCCCGCGGCCTGGAGAACGTGGGTCATGCCGGGGTAGGTGTAAGCATAGGCGTAGCCCTCCCCTCCGCCGGCCGTTTCAAAGCTGTCACTAACACGGGTCTCGTCGAAATACTCCCGCATGATGTTGCGCTCATTCGACAGGGCAGGAATGCCCACTCCCACGATGACGGTTCCGATCAAGCACCGCCCGGGAAGATCCACGCCCTCCGAGAAGGAGCCCCCCAGCACGCAAAAGCCCACCAGAAGCTCGTTGGAATCGGGGGTGAAGGAGGCAATGAAGGCCTCTCTTTCGGCGTAGGTCATGCCGGGCTTCTGCACCACGGCTTTGACCGAGGGATATTTCTTCCGGAACAGGGCGTACACCTTTTCCAGATAGGCGTAGGAGGGGAAATAGACCATGTAGTTTCCTCGCCTTGCGGAGATGGTGGCGGCAATGTAGTTCATGATCTTGCGGCAGGACTTATCCCGATCCTCATAGCGGGTACTGACCCCGTCGCAAACCGCCACACACAGGTGATCCCGTGGGAAGGGGGAGTCGAAATTCACCAGCACGCTGTCCCGATCTCCCCCCAGCACGTCGGCGTAGTAGTCGTTGGGGGTCAGAGTGGCCGAAAAGAGTATGCGCGCCTCGGCCTTTTGCAGAAGGGGACGCAGAATGCCGGCGGGATCCAGACAGGTCAGCCGTACCCGCACGTCCTCCCCCTCCACCTCCACAAAGGTGGCGAAGCGGCGGTCGTAGTGCTCCGAGGCGGTGCGGAAGGCCCGCAGAGCGGTGGCCAGACGGTCCACCACGGGGTACAGGGGATGGGCTTGGTTGCGGCGTAGCCATCGGTCGCAGAGGGTAGAGAGCTCCAGGGCGGTGTTGCACAGCACGACGGGCTGATTGCGGTCCAAGGACACCCCGTGTCGAACCCCCTGATCGTCCACCACCATGGATTCCGCGCAGGTGGAGACCATGCGGGACAAGACCCCCACCAGATCGTCCAGGGAGGCGGCCTTCAAGCGGGGGGCTCGGACGTCCTCCTCGCTCTCCCCGTAGTCTTCGTCGGGGAAAATATGCTTCCCTACCTCGGATTCCCAAGCGTGAAGCGCGTCCTGAGCGGCCATCACGTCGGTCAGGGACAGCGCTCCGCTGTACATATCCCTGGCGCGGTCGGGGAGGTTGTGAGCCTCGTCCACCAGGAACATATAGCGGTGTCCCGCGGTATGGGGAATGCCGTCGGCAAAGTAACGGCGGAGGTAGACCGAGGGAGAGAAAACGTAATTGTAGTCACAAATGATGATCTCGCACAGCTCGGACAGATCCAGCGCCAGCTCATAGGGACAGACGTCCCACTTTTTGGCAGCGGCACGGATATCCAGCCCCGAGAAGACGGTCTTGCCGCTCGAGAGCAGATCGAAGATCACCGACTCCACCTTATCGTAGTAGCCCTTGGCATAGGGGCAGGAGTCAGGGTTGCAGTAGGTGGAGAGGCGGTTGCCCCCCGCCTTGGCGGCCTCGCAGATGCAGGCGCTCTCGCGGGCGGTGATGACGCAGGCGCGGATGGGGGTGGCGGCCTCGCCCAGCTTTTGCACCGCGGAAAAAGCCTCTCGGCGGGTGGCGTTCTTAGCGGTGAGGTAGAAGATCTTGTCGCACCTCCCCTCCCCGAAGCAACGGACGGCGGGGTAGAGGGTGGCCATGGTCTTGCCGATACCCGTAGGCGCCTCGGCGAAGAGGGTTTTTCCCGCCCGCATATCCCGCCAGCACTCCCGGATCATATCCTGCTGGGCTTCCCGCACCTCGGCGTAAGGGAAAATGGCCCGCTTGGCGATGCTCCGCAGGGTGGTCTCCCGCTCGTAGAGATCCTTGGCGCGGGGGAGGACGGCTTGCAGAAGGGCGGCATAGAGCCCCTTCAGCTGTTCCGCAGTCATGACGCTGTCCACGCAGGAGGCCTCCTCCTCGTGTCCGGGGCGGGCGTAGGTCAGCCGCAGCGTGACGGTAGAAAGTCCCTTGGCGGCACAGAGAAAATAGCCGTAGCAGGAAAGCTGGGCCAGATCGGCCTCACGGGGGGTGGGCAGGTAGTAGTCCGCCATGCCCGCGACGGATTTGATCTCCTCCACCATGCATCCGCCCATGGGGTCAAACCATACCCCGTCAGCGCGGCCGCTGACAAGGAAGGTCACGCCGTCCATGCGGCAGGTGTGGCTCAGGGTCACCTCGGCGTGGTAGGCGGCCTTGGGGGTCTCCTCCGCGGGGATGAATGCCTCCTCGGAGCCCCGCGGCCGTTTTTTCGACTGTCCCTCGGGCATCCCGGGTCCCCGCCCCGCCTCACGCAGGGCGCGAAGGGTACCGTGGACCTCCCGCCCCTCCTCGGCTCGACGGTAGAGATTCACAGGAGGCACGCGGTTGTCCAGACTCCCCCCCTTGAACGCCAGAGCGCAAAGCTCGCGGACGGAGATCTCGATGAAGTCGGTTTGGGGGTTGTAATGCATGGGGCGGGCCTCCTTTCGGTTTAAATTTTTGTTTCTTCAAATTTGGGTTTGTCGGCGCGTTGGGTTGCGGTTAAGCGGGGT
>JAFQOC010000071.1 GCA_017420845.1 Clostridia bacterium | reverse complement strand
TCGTCCTTGGTGGGGTAGGCCACGCCGTAGACGCGCTGGAGCATCTTGTTCTTTTGGTCGCCCTTCCAGTAGGCACCGGTGCACTGGGTCAGCTTGAAGGCCTTGACGGCACCCGTGGAGAACAGGTGGGGGCCTGCGCAGAGGTCCACGAAGTCACCCTGGCGGTAGAAGCTGATAACGGCATCGGCGGGCAGCTCCTCAATGAGCTGGACCTTGTAGGGCTCGTCCCGCTCGGTCATGAAGGCGATGGCCTCCTCGCGGGGCAGCTCGAAGCGCTCGATCTTGTGGTTCTCCTTGACGATCTTCTTCATCTCGCCCTCCAGAGCCTTCAGCACCTCGGGGGTAAAGGCCACGTCGGAGTCGAAGTCGTAGTAGAAGCCGTTGTCAATGGCGGGACCGATGGTGAGCTTGGTGGCGGGGTAGAGACGCTTCACGGCCTGGGCCAGGATGTGGGAGGCGGTGTGGCGGAAGACGTGCTTACCGTCGGGGTCGGCGAAGGTCAGAAGCTCCACGTCGGCGTCGCCGTCGATGACGTGGGTCATGCCCACCAGCTTGCCGTTCACGTGAGCGGCGATGTGGGCGCGGGTAACCAGCTCCGCGGCCGCCGCGGCGTCAAAGACCGACAGGGGCGCGTCGAGGGTCAGGGATTTTTCTTTGAAATTGATTTGCATGGTGACGTATCTCCTTGTTTTTGTTTTTATGAAAAAATACTGCAAATGATGATCCATAAGCCGAATGCGGCGGCACAGGATGCGAGAATAGCCAGTAAAACGGCACATTTCCGAATAGTTCTCAATTCCTCGTACTGCCTGATAGCCAGATATTCCCGCCAATCCTCGTCGGTCATGGTGGGCTCTACCCATGTATAGAACGTAGTCACGCCCGACTCATCAGTTCGGGTAAACACCCCATCGGGCAATATACCATTAGCCATAAGCAATTTGCGGTAATGAGCCGATTCCTCCTCGGAGCAAGGAATCTCCTCCCGCTCAAGCATGTCATCCTTTTCCAATAATGTGGCTCGCATTTTTTGAATGACATTCGACATTTTAAAGTCCTCCTCATTGGTACAGGGATTCGTAAGTATACAAAATAAAACCCCGAAGGCTATCACAAAACAGCCTCCGGGGTGCATTTCTAAAAACACACGGTTCCACCCGAATATTTCACTCACAGGGCTACGCCAAATGGGCGCGGTGCCCCTATTCAGTTGCATACGAAAGGGCGGTATCCATCCAAGCCATCGCGGGGGAACTCACAGCCACTCCGCTTGCGTCTTCGCTTGCGAAGGGTTCCCATTCTCTGTCGCTGCCTCTCGGCGGACGTATTCCTTTCGGTGAGCGGGGTGTCCGCTCGGGTCTTACTTTCTGCGGCGGTTGTACTCGGAGCGGGGGTTCATGACCTCGCGCCAATCCAGATCTCCGCGGTCCAGGGCCATAATCAGCACCTCGGCGGTGGCGATGTTGGTGGCCACGGGGATGTTGTACAGGTCGCACATACGGAGCAGCTCGTGCTCGGTCTCGTCGTAGCCTGCGGTGGGGCGGGTGTCGCGGAAATACAGAAGCACGTCGATCTCGTTATAGGCAATGCGGGAGGCGATCTGCTGCTCACCGCCCTGCTCACCCGTCAGGAAACGCTCGATATTCAGTCCGGTTGCTTCGGAAATGTACTTGGCGGTGATACTGGTGGCGCACAGGTTGTGCTTACTCAGAATACCGCAATAGGCGATACAAAACTGGGTCATCAGCTCTTTCTTCAAGTCATGTGCAATAATCGCAATTTCCATTCGCAAACCTCTCTTTTCTGTTGTCATTTGTTCGTGGATCGGGCAGGGGAAAAGCGTTCCCCTTATAACTACGAGATATTATACCACAAAAACAGGGGTTTTGTCAATGATATATTAAAAATTTTTCAAAAAAGTTTTGAATTTTGTGTATTTCATGGCTTGTTTTTAGACGAAAAATCCGTATAATGATATAATGATGTATTTTGTACAAAAGGATGGTACACACCCATGATCCAGGAAATGAATCAATACCTTGCCCAGTTTGACCCCGCCGTTGCCGCCGCCATTGACGCCGAGCTGGCCCGCGAGAGAGACGGTCTGGAGCTCATCGCCTCCGAGAACGTGGTCTCCGAGGCCGTGATGATGGCTGTCGGATCTGTGCTGACCAATAAATACGCCGAGGGCTACCCCTCCAAGAGATACTACGGCGGCTGCCACTGCGTGGACGTGGTGGAGAACATCGCCATTGAGCGCGCCTGCGAGCTGTTCGGCGCCAAGTACGCCAACGTCCAGCCCCACTCGGGCTCTCAAGCCAACACCGCCGTCTACGTGGCTCTCCTGCAGGCGGGTGATACCGTTATGGGCATGAGCCTGGCTCACGGCGGCCACCTCACCCACGGCTCCCCCGTGAACCTGTCGGGTCTGTACTACAACTTCGTCTCCTACGGCGTGGAGGACGACACCCACGTCATCGACTACGACAAGCTGGAGGCCCAAGCCAAGGAGGTCAAGCCCAAGATGATCGTGGCGGGCGCGTCGGCTTACCCCCGCGTCATTGACTTCAAGCGGCTTTCTGAGATCGCGCACGGCGTGGGCGCTTACCTCATGGTGGACATGGCCCATATCGCGGGTCTGGTGGCCGCCGGCGAGCATCCCTCCCCCGTACCCTTTGCCGACGTGGTGACCACCACCACCCATAAGACCCTCCGCGGCCCCCGCGGCGGTCTGATCCTCTGCAACGACGAGGAGATCGCCAAGAAGATCAACAAGGCTATTTTCCCCGGTATCCAGGGCGGTCCTCTGGAGCACGTCATCGCGGGCAAGGCCGTCTGCTTCGGCGAGGCTCTGAAGCCCGAGTTCAAGGCATACCAGCATCAGGTAGTGCTCAACTGCAAGGCTCTGGCTGACGCGCTGGTCGCCGAGGGCTTCGATCTGGTCTCGGGCGGCACCGATAACCACCTGATTCTGGTGGATCTCCGCCCCATGGGCATCACGGGCAAGGAGATGGAGAAGCGTCTGGACGAGGTGCATATCACCGTCAACAAGAACGCCATTCCCAACGATCCCGAGAAGCCCTTCGTGACCTCGGGGGTCCGCGTGGGCACCGCCGCCGTCACCACCCGCGGGCTTAACGAGGAGGACATGAAGGTCATCGCCCGCCTGTTCAAGCTGGTGGCGACTGACTTTGAGGGTACGGCTGAGGAGTGCAGAGCCATTGTCAAGGGGCTTTGCGAGAAGTATCCCCTGTATTGATATGGAATAAGGCGTCCGCAGGGGCGCCTTTTTCAATATGGGTTGTAGTTTTCAAATTGCAGTTTATCGGTGCGTTGGGTTGCGACGACGCAACGGGGTGCAGGGGCGAAGCCCC
>JAFQOC010000070.1 GCA_017420845.1 Clostridia bacterium | reverse complement strand
GGGTCTGACCAAGGACACCCGACCGTAAAAAAACTCGGCAACTTGCCGAAAATCCCCGTTTCCCCTTGCAATTCCCCTCGAAATATGGTATCATATCCCTGTACGGTGGAGCCGCTCTGCCCCCCCACCGACAAATCCCCATGAAACGAGGAATGCACATATGTCTCAAGCCCAATGGATCTGGTACAACGGTGATTTCGAGCTGTACCACAGCATGAAGCTCCACAGCCGCCGCGAGGAGTTCGGGGTAGAGTACCCCTGCTTCTGGTCCCTGTCCGCGCCCTATCCTACCTGTAGCTTTGCCAAGGCCTACCACTCCGACGAGGAGGATACCGTCCGCGTGGTGACCCCCCATAAGGCCTACGTCACCATTGACGGCCGCCGTCTGTCGGTCAATCAGGATCATACCGTCCCCGCAGGTGACCACGCCATCCGCGTCGTCATCCTGGCCCGGGAGGGCTTCCCCTGCATCTATATCAACTCCAAGTACCTGGTCACCGACGGCACCTGGGTCTGCGACCATCTGGCGGGCGGTCCCGTTCCCGTGGGTACCTGGGACGCCTACACCTCCCCCGAGGACGATCCCACGATCTTCCCCTTCGCCTATGAGACCATCCATCCCGTCAAGGTGGTGAACACCGACGAGGGCAAGCTCTACGATTTCGGCCGCGAGATGTTTGGCGTGGTGCGCTTTGACGCTGATCCCGCCGCCACAGTCCGCGTGGTCTACGGCGAGTCCAAGGATGAGGCCACCGACCCCGAATTTGCCCTCATCCGCGAGACGGTGACGGGCAAGGCTCACTACGACCTCGCCCCCCGCGCCTTCCGCTATATCTGTGTCAAGTCCGACGGTGCCGAGCCTGCGAACGTCATTGCCGACTATGAGTACCTGCCTCTCACGGATCGCGCCTCCTTCTCCTGCAACCGCTGCGACGTGAAAAAGATCTGGGACATCTGCGCCTATACCCTCCACCTCAACTCCCGTGAGTTCTTCCTGGACGGTATCAAGCGGGACCGCTGGTGCTGGTCGGGTGACGCCTACCAGTCCTACAAGGCCAACAATTACCTGTTCTTCGATCCCGCCATCACCAAGCGCACCATTGTGGCTCTGCTGGGTAAGCCCCCCTACGAGCAGCATATCAACACCATCAACGACTACTCTATGTACCTCATCATCGGCGCGTATGAGTATTACTACGCCACGGGTGACAAGCAGTTCATTCAGGTCTACTACCCCCGCCTGAAGGCTCTCTACGACTTCATCGAGGGCCGTCTCAACGATCTGGGCTACGTCTGCCACCGTCCCGGGGACTGGATCTTCATCGACTGGTCGGACATCGACAAGGGCGGCGACCTCTGCGCCGAACAGATCCTTTTCTGGCAGTGCCGCAATGCCATGGCTGCCCTCTCCGAGCTGGTGGGGCTGGACGGAGACTCCTACCGCAAGGCCGCCGACAAGCTGAAGAAGAGCATCATGCGGGACTTCTGGCGTGAGGATCGGGGCGGTTTCGTGGACTGCTACACCACGGGCCGTGAGCACATCACCCGTCACGCCAACATCTTCGCCATCATGTACGACTTCGTTTCTGAAAAGCGGGCCCGCAAGATCACCCGCATGGTGCTGGAGAACGACGCCATCACCCAGATTACTACCCCCTACTTCGAGTTCTTCGAGCTCTGCGCCCTGGCCAAGATGGGCAAGCTGTCGGCTGTCCAGAAGAAGATCGAATCCTACTGGGGCGGTATGGTCAAGCTGGGCGCTACCTCCATCTGGGAGCAGTACCTTCCCGAGCAGGAGGGCATCCAGCACTACGGTATGTACGGCATGAAGTACGGTTGCTCCCTCTGCCACGCCTGGGGTGGCGGTCCCATCTACCTCCTGGGTCGCTACTGTCTGGGTGTCTACCCCACCTCGGTGGGCTATGAGACCTATACTGTGGAGCCCAACCGCGGTATGTACAAGCACATCGACGGCAAGGTCCCCCTGCCCGATGGCGGCGAGGTCAACGTCAGGATGGATGCCCACGTCTGTACCGTTACCACCACCCGCGCGGGCGGTACTCTGCTCCTGAAGGGCAAGGAGTACGCCATTCCTGTGGGAGAGGCGCTTACGGTGGAGTACTGATCTCACCATACAGAAAACAGGAGCGCTCCCTCTGTGGGAGTGCTCCTATTGTGATTTGTGGAAGTTCAAATTTGGGTTTATCGGTGCGTTGGGTTGCAGTTAAGCGGGGTG